>JAFARW010000114.1 GCA_019245275.1 Vulcanimicrobiota bacterium | reverse complement strand
AAGACAAAAGGTTTCACGAGCAGCGATATCGAGCGCAAGTTATCGCTGAGGGCTTCGGTCACTTCGGAATTGGTTTTGACCGATTGTCGGCTGCCGGCGGATGCGTTGCTGCCGGAAGCGATCGGCTTGCGCGCGCCACTTGCGTGCTTGAATGAGGCGCGCTATGGGATCGTTTGGGGCGCGATGGGCGCTGCCCGCGCCTGTTACGAGGCGGCTTTGGAATACGCCAAGACGCGCGAGCAGTTCGACCGTCCGATTGCCGCTTTTCAGATCACGCAAGAAAAACTCGTCAACATGCTGCTCGAGCTGAACAAAGGCAAGCTGGTCGCGCTGCATATCGGGCGCATGAAAGACGCCGGCACGGTGAGCGCCGAGCAAGTGAGTTTCGGCAAGTTGAACAACGTGCGCGAAGCTTTGGCAATCGCGCGTGAGGCGCGTTCGATTTTGGGCGCAAGCGGGGTCACGCTGGAGTACCCCGTCATCCGGCACATGAACAACCTTGAGTCCGTCTTGACCTACGAGGGAACCAGCGAGATCCATACGCTGATCCTCGGCGAAAAGATCACCGGCTATCCCGCGTTTATGTAGGCGCTTTCCACCAGTCGCGATCGGCGACGTATTTCTTCAGACCTGTCACCCCATAATAGCTTGCGATGCCCACGAAGCGCATGCCGGCTTTCTCCGCGACGCGGCACGAGCCGATGTTCTCGGGCATGACGACCGCCATTACGCTGCTGAGCCCGATCGATCCGAAGACGTGCGCGAGCACGGCGGTCACGGCTTCGGTGCCGTAGCCTTTGTTCCAGGACGCCTTATTGAAGTGGTATGCGAGGTCGATCTCGGACCCCGTTGGCTCGACGGGCCTCACGCCGCATTGCCCGACGAATGCCCCGGTCTCTTTGGCGTCCACTGCCCACATCGCAAAGCCGCGCTCGCGCTCCATCGCGTGGCGCCCCTGGATCGCGTCTTGGAAGGTCTCGGCGGTTGGAATTGGCCCCGGCGGTAAGTAGCGGCGAAAATCGGGGTCGGTGACCATGGCGAGCCACGGTTCTTCGTCGCTTGGTTCAAATGTGCGAATTACCAATCGTGCCGTTTCAAACCGCATGTTGACAGGACGTTCGGCAGCCCGATGTCGAGTCCGCGCCGCATTGACTGCCCGGTACCGATTTGCTAGAGTACGTGGGTTGTGGTCCACTCCGGCCGCGGCTCGATTTGCTGCGACCGGATAAGAGCTGAAAGCCATACGCGTGGGCCCGTGTACTAAAACCTAGAGGAGAGCGTGAAGAACATCCTGGGCCGCAAAGTCGGGATGACGAGCATCTTTACCGAGGACGGCCGATCGGTGCCGGTCACGGTGATTGAGGCGGGTCCCTGTACCGTAGTGGAGCGCCGGACGAAAGAAAGCCACGGCTACGATGCCGTAGCGCTAGCGTTCGGCAATGCAAAGAAGGCTCGGGTTAACCGCGCGATGGCCGGTCATTATAAGAAGGCGGGCGTCGAACCCAAACGCTATGTCCGCGAGTTTCGGACCGATCTCGAGGGACCCGAAGTGGGCGGGGTCGTTACGGTCGCCGATTTTGCGAATGGCGACCGCATTGACGTGGTAGGCATCTCCAAGGGCCACGGATTTTCAGGCGGCATCAAACGTCACAACTTCTCCGGCGGCGGCGCCAGCCACGGCTCGATGATTCACCGTCAGCCGGCGTCAAACAGCGACACGAACGCGGGTCGCGTCTTGAAGGGCTCCCGACGCCCCGGTCACTTCGGCGTCGACCGTACAACCCATCAGAATCTCGAAATCGTGCGCGCCGACGTCGAGCGCAATCTCTTGCTGGTCAAAGGTCCGGTTCCCGGACCGCGCAACGGCTTGCTGATCATCCGCAACGCCGTTAAGGCGGCGCGCTGATGCCACAGGTGATCGATATTTCGGGGAAAGTGCAGCGCGAAGAGCCGGTGCCCGCAATTTTCAACGCGCCTGCAAGCGAGAAACTCGACGTCATCTTTCGCGCAGTGCATCGCGAATTTGCGAATCGGCGTGCCGGCACGGCGTCGACGCTTCGGCGTGACGAGGTAAGCGGCGGCGGCAAGAAACCCTGGCGGCAAAAGGGCACGGGTCGCGCCCGTCACGGCTCGATTCGTTCGCCGCAGTGGCGCCATGGCGGCGTCGTCTTCGGACCCAAGCCGCGCAGCTATCAAGGTGATTTGAATAAGAAAGAGCGCCGCACGGCTTTTATTGCGGCGCTATCTGATCGCTTTAATAACGGTGCCGTAACGCTGCTCGACGTGAAGAGCTTCGATTTGAAGAAAACGCGCGATCTCGCGACATTGCTCTACGGCTCCCCCAGTGCGCCGAAGGACGCTGCAACGGCGCTCATCGTGTACGGCCAGAATGAGTATCGGCCGGTTGGCGAGCAGTTGCACGTTACCGGCCGCAATTTGCGGCGAGTCGGAATCACCCACACCGGCGCGCTCGATGTCAAAGACGTGCTGCGCTTTAACCGGCTGATTTTTACGTCTGCAGCTTTCGGCGAGCTTCGCACGCGCTTGGAGCAACGTGGAACCTAGAGACGTCATCGTTTCGCCGCGGATCACTGAGAAAGCCATGCACAATGCGCTTTCGCATCAGTATACGTTCACGGTACATCCCGACGCGACCAAGACCCAGATCCGTCACGCGATCGAAGAGATCTTCAAGGTCAACGTCATCAAGATCAATACGGCGAGCGTTGGCGGGAAGAAACGCCACTTCGCGCGTCGCGGTGCGCGTACCATCGGGCGGCAGAAAGATTGGAAGAAAGCGATTGTCACTCTGCGGTCAGGCCAGAAGATCGAGCTTGGCGGCGTCAATTATTTCGAGCAATAATGCCGGTTAAGAAATACAAGGCGACCAGTGCCGGTCGCCGCTTCATGACGACGATGGACTTCTCCGAGCTTAGCCCGGTCAAGCCTGAGCGTGCGCTGACGGAAGTCCGCAAGAAGCATGCCGGACGGAATTTCAACGGGCACATCACCGTGCGCCATAAGGGCGGCGGTTACCGCAAGCTGTACCGTTTGATCGATTTCAAGCGCCGCAAGGATTCGATTCCGGCGAAGGTCGCCACGATCGAGTACGATCCGAATCGCTCGGCACGCATCGCGCTGCTTCACTATCGCGACGGCGAAAAGCGTTACATCTTAGCACCCGCCGAGCTGCGCGTCGGCGATGTGATCGAATCCGGGCCGTCGGCCGACATCAAACCCGGCAACTGTTTGCCGATTCAAAACATCCCACTTGGCACCGTCCTGCACAACATCGAGCTGCGTCCCGGCGAAGGCGCTAAACTCGTACGCAGCGCCGGTGGCGCGGCGCAACTGATGGCCAAGGAAGATGCGTACGCGCAGATTCGCATGCCGTCGGGCGAAGTTCGCAAAGTGCTCGTTGTGTGCCGGGCAACGATCGGTCAACTCGGCAACCTCGACCACGAAAACGAAATCGTCGGCAAAGCCGGCCGGCAGCGCCATCGGGGCATTCGCCCGACGGTGCGCGGAATCGCAATGAATCCGGTCGACCATCCGCACGGCGGAGGAGAGGCGCGCTCGACGTCGGGCCGTGCGCCGACCACACCTTGGGGGCAAATGACGATGGGCAAGAAGACGCGCCGCAACAAGCGCACGGCGAAGATGATCGTGCGTCGCAGGAGCTCCAAGTGAGCCGTAGTTTAAAGAAGGGCCCGTTCGTGGCTGAGCATTTGCTCGAAAAGATTGAAAATATGAACAAAGCGCGCGAGAAGCGCGTCATTAAGACGTGGAGCCGGGCCTCGACCGTCATTCCAGCAATGGTCGGACATACGATTTCCGTTCACAACGGAAAAGCGCACGTGCCGATCTTCATCACGGAAAATATGGTTGGACATAAGCTTGGGGAGTTTGCGCCGACGCGGATCTTTCGCGCACACAGCGGTTCCGACAAGGCAGCGGTGAAGCCGACGCCATGACCGAGACCGCAACTCAAGCTCGAACCGAAGCCGTCGCGCATTTGAAGTTTGCGCGCATGGCGCCTCGCAAGTTGCGCCGCGTCGCGGATGCGATTCGCGGCAAAAAAGTCCAAGAAGCCCTCGTGCTCTTGCAGTTCGCCGGCGTCTTCGCTGCGCGCCCGCTTGAGAAGCTCGTGCGCAGCGCAGTTGCAAACGCGGAGAACAACCACAACATGAACACAGACGCGCTTTACGTGACGCGCGTCACCGTCGATGGTGGTCCAGGCGGCAAGTTTACGAAGCGGCTCGACCCCCGCGCTCAAGGCCGCGCGAACTTCAAGCGCAAGCGGCTCTCGCACGTGACAGTCGTCGTCAGCGAAACGCCGCCCAAGCGGATTCCGCGCGCGCGACCGGGTGCATCGATCTCGTTGAAGCGCCAGGTTCGCCGGGCAGCGGCGGGCGAGACTGCGAAAGCGGGCGGTCGCAAGAAGACGACCGCGCGCAAGACATCGGCGCGCAAGAAAACCCAGCGCAAGCCGGCGGAGAGCAAGTAATGGGCCAAAAGATTCATCCCGTCGGATTGCGTCTAGGCATCACGCGAACTTGGGACAGCCGCTGGTTTGAGAAGAAACACTACAGTGAGTGGCTGCGCGGAGATGCATCGATCCGCAAGTACTTCACGCGTTGGATGCGGCCGGCCGCAATCAGCCGGATCGAAATCGAACGTCGGAGCAATCAGGTACGGGTCATTATCAACACCGGCAAGCCCGGTATCATTATTGGCAAACGCGGCGTCGGCATCGAAGAGATCCGCAAGAACCTGGAACAGTTGACGGGCAAAACGGTTCAGGTCAACGTGATCGAGATTCGCCAGATCGAACTCGATGCGCGCCTGGTGGCGCAAAACATCGTCGACCAACTCGAGAAGCGTATTGCCTTCCGCCGTGCGATGAAGCAGGCGATCATGCGTAGCATGAAAGCCGGCGCCCGAGGCATCAAGGTTCAGGTTTCGGGTCGTCTGGGCGGCAACGAAATCGCGCGCAGCGAGCGCAACCACGACGGGAAGGTGCCGCTGCATACGCTGCGAGCCGACATCGACTATGCACAAGTTGAAGCGTTCACGACGTTCGGCCGTATCGGCGTGAAGGTGTGGATCTATCGCGGCGAGATTCTGCCGGAACAATCGCGCGGCGAAGCGCGTGCAGAACGCACCGATCGCTCAACGTTCCGCGACCGTCGCGAACGAAGCCCGCGCACGACGCGCACCCGCTCGACAACGCGGACCGCAACCGTCGAAGCGCCGCCGGCCGCGCCCGCGCAAACAATCGATGAAATTGCGACCACCCCGAGCGACGTACAACAGCCTCCACAAGCTGAAGAAGTGCTTGCTGCAGCACAACACGAGCTCGATGTGGCGGATGCTGCCGAAGCGGCGCAGCACGTTCCGGAGCCGCCCAAAGAAGATGGCGCTCAAACTGCGAGCGAGGGAAAGCCGCCGTTTGATGACGCCGCTACTGAATTAACGAAGCCGGATGTCACGCCTGACACGACTCCTGCGCCAAGTGAGGAGTCATCCTCGCCTGATCAGACATCGCCGCAAGGCGATCAGCAGCCGTCGGCGCCGACAACGGAGAGTACGGAGTAGACGATGCTTACGCCAAAACGCGTAAAATGGCGCCGCGTTCATCGTGGTCGCATGCGCGGAAAATCATTCCGCGGCAGCGCGCTAACATTCGGCGAGTTCGGATTACAGGCGCTGGAGCCGTGTTGGATGACGAACCGTCAGATTGAGGCGGCTCGTATCGCTTTGACTCGCCACATCAAGCGCGGCGGAAAAGTTTGGATCAAAGTCTTCCCCGACAAGTCCGTCACGAAGAAGCCGGCCGAGGTTCGCATGGGATCCGGCAAAGGAAATCCGGAATTCTGGGTTGCCGTCGTGCGTCCGGGTCGCATTCTCTTCGAATTGTCCGGCGTGACCGACGATGTTGCGGTTGAAGCGCTCAAACTTGCCGCTTCGAAGCTGCCGATCGCGACGAAGATCGTTTCGCGTGCAGAGGTTGAGGCATGAAGCGAACGGAGCTCAAAGAGTTGCGCCAGCTCACGATGCCGGAGTTGCAGCAAAAAGCGCGCGCCGCGAAGGAGGAGCTTTTTAACCTCCGCTTTGCGCTGCGCACGGGCCATCTCTCAGATTTCAGCAAGGTCCGCGCGATGCGGCGCACCTACGCCGTCATTCAAACAGTCATCTCCGAAAAGCGTCTCGAGGGAGTAGCGTAGCGTGGAGCAGCGACTGAACAGGCGGCGCATGAAACAGGGCCGAGTTGCAAGCAATAAGATGGACAAAACCATCGTGGTTGTTGCGGAAACGCGCGTTCCGCATCCGGTCTATGGAAAGATCATGCGCAAGTCCGCGCGCTTCAAGGCACACGACGAGCGCAATGAGGCGAATATCGGCGACGTCGTTCGCATCGCCGAATGCCGTCCGCTTTCGCGTGAAAAGCGCTGGCGGCTGGTTGAAATTGTGGAGAAGGCACGATGATCCAACAAGAGTCACGGATCAAGGTTGCGGACAATTCCGGCGCACGCGAGCTGCTCTGCATCCACGTGCAAGGCGGCAGTCGTCATCCCTATGCGCATGTCGGCGACGTCGTCGTTGGCACGGTGAAAAGTGCAATTCCGGGCGCAGCGGTGCGCAAAGGACAAGTCGTCAAGGCGGTCATCGTGCGCACATCCGCACCGATCCGGCGCCCGGACGGTTCGACCGTGAAGTGCGACGACAACGCTTGCGTCATCATCAAGGGCGAGAAAGACAACCTGGATCCGCGCGGCACGCGCGTCTTCGGACCCGTCATGCGCGAACTGCGCGATCGCGGTTTTTTGAAAATCGCTTCGCTCGCGCCCGAGGTGCTCTAAATGGCCAACATTCTCAAAGGCGATCCGGTGATGATCCGCCGCGGCAAAGAACGCGGACGGCGCAGCACCGTCAAAGCGGTCTTTCCGCGTGCTGGCTTGGCGACCGTCGAGGGTTTGAATGTCGTTAAGCGCCACACGAAACAGCAAACCAAACAGGGCAGCATGGCGTCCTC
>JAFARW010000047.1 GCA_019245275.1 Vulcanimicrobiota bacterium | reverse complement strand
CGAACATCGAACGCAGCGGGATCAGGATGGTCCCCCCGCGCACGAGCGCCGCTAAGACGCGGCCCTGTTTGAGCTTGTCGGGTTTGGTGTAAACGTGGTGGTCGTTATAGAGAATTGGAATCTGCCCCGACGGCGGTGAACCGAAGTTCATCGGCGGCGGAGCCGGGGCTGGACTCGCCTGGGCGATCGCGTTGGTTCCAATGTTGCCATGCGAATGACCAGGCGCGGCAGCCACGGTAAGCCCCATGCCGGCTATCAATAGCACGGCCAGGACCCCGGTGCTCAGTCGTTTCAATTTTTCCTCCTAGCTAGAGTGAAACGTGACTGCAGGCCGGATATCGAGAAGCGAGCACGGCGACCCTGCGGCCATCCCTGCTTGGGCTACCCGATAAACAACCTTACTTCGTTCCTCCTTCGGGAGGCGCAGATTGCCCCCCTTGAAGTGTAACCCGAGCCGTCAAACGCAGTTGCGTCGTTTTTGCGCGCCACACGGCGCTTTTCGGCTCGTCGGAGTAACGCGAAACTAAGTCATTTTGTCTTCGAGTTTTGCGAGAAACTTCGTGCGTTCGATGATATACCGTTCGTGCGTGCCTTCAGCCACGTTTTCTTGTTCGTCGAAGACCTGCACGGCGAATGTAACTCGCGGACCGTCGATTTGAACGACCTCGACTTCAGTGCGGACGATGAATCCGACCGGGATGGGTTTGCGATGTTCGAGATCGATATGGGTCGCGACCGTCAACTGGTCGCCCGTCAAAATCGGGGCGATGCAATGCATCGCGGCTTCCTCGATCATCTGCATGAGCTGCGGCGTGGAGAGAACGTCGGCGCCCTTGTTGCCGGCCTTTTCCGCCGTCATCCACTCTTCGACCCTCGTCTGGCTGCCGTAGGTGCGGCCGATGTCGAGTTTCGCTGCCATGCCACGGGAGAATACAACAACCGCCCGCACGCTCCCGTTTAGGCCCTTGACGACCCTATTTGGGCGCTTTTTATGCCCTTACTCAGCAAGATTTGCCAGGCTTCTTGCAGCCCCGTGAATCAAAACGGGGTTGCGAACGTAATAGGTGGTGAAACCATTTCAGGCAAGGAGCAGCATGCTGTATAGATTTCTAGCGATCGCGGCTGTGGTTTTCGCGGCCGCGCTTGCGGGTTGCGGAGGCCGCGGCCAAGCGCAACACGGGCCGCCGCCCCTCAACGTGGACACCGCGATGGCGGCGCGCCGCGACATTGCAACCTTCTTGAGTCTTGACGGACAGGTCGCGCCGTTGCATCAGTCGACTCTCGCAGTCCAGCAGGCCGGCCCGCTCGTCGGCATCTATGTAAATGAAGGCGATCGCGTGAGCGCCGGGCAGCTGCTCGCCAAAGTTGACGACTCGAATCTCAGCGCGCAACTCGCACAGCAGGAGGCGATCATTGCTCAGGCGGCGGCGCATGCGCGCAGCTCCGAGCTCAACGTTCCGTTGACGCAGCAGCAAACGATCGGCGGTGTTGCAACCGCACAAACAACGCTTCAAAGCGATAAAGCGGCGCTTGCGAACGCGCAGTTGACGTACAACCAGAATGCCACGCTCTTCCGGCAGGGTTATGTTTCGCAAGCTGCCCTCGAATCGGCTCGCGCATCGTACGTTGCGGCGCAGCAGAAGGTGCAAAACGACGCAGCTGCACTTGTAACCGCGCAGTCGAATACGGGACAGACGCAAGTACAGGCAGCGACGGCCCAATCGGATCGCGCGGCGGCTGCTTCCGCGCAAGCGGCAGCGCATGCGCTCGAGATTCAAATCGGACAGACATCGCTCTACGCGCCGTTCGGCGGCGTCATCACCCAGCGTTTGTTGGACCCCGGCGCGCAATCGACTCCGCAAACGCCGGTACTGCAGCTTTCTCAGGTAGACGTCGTCTACATCAACATCAACGTTCCCGATGAAGACTTGGGATACGTTCATCCCGGCACGCCGGTCACGTTTGCGACTTCATCGCTTGCGGGCCGTTCGTTCCGCGGTACGATCAGCGATGTGAATGCCGTGCCCACGCAGGGAACGCTCTCATATCGTGCGCGGATGCGGCAACCGAACCCCGGCGATCTTTTGCGCGGCGGCATGCTCGTTTCAGTGACGATTCAAAAAGAACGTCATCCGGGCGCGATCGTCGTGCCGCGATCTGCAGTCGCGCAAACGGAGCGCGGGAACAGCGTCTTCATCGTCCAGGACAATAAAGCGAAGGAAGTTCCGGTTGTCGTCGGCATACAGACGGATACGCTGAGCGAAGTGCGCAGTCCGCAGATCACGCCCGGAACGCAAGTGATCACGACTCGCCCCGATGCGCTGCAAAATGGCAGCGTTGTTGCGGTCAGCAGCGGAGGGCGCGTCGCGCACTAAAAATATGAAGAAAACGCCGCTATTCGCGATCGCAATCGCGCTCGGTTTAATCCTGCCCGCCACCGGTCTTGGCTCTGGCGCCAAGGCGGTCGCTGCCTCGCCAACGCCGACTCCGCTTCCGTCACCGACGGCGGCCCCGGCGTTGCCGTATCCGGCTTACGGTACGCCGGCTCCCGGAATCGCTACCGTTAAGGCCGTTCCGGGCGTGCCCCAACACATCACACTGGGTCAAGCGATCGACATCGCGGTCGCAAAAGCACCTGCTATGGCGACGGCGCGAGCGCAAGTCGAACTTGCACAGGCGAACGTGCGGCTCGCACGCGTTCCCGAATTACCAAGCCTCTCCGCGACGGGAACAACTCAGCACACCAACAACGCATCATCGAGCCAATCGCTCGGCACCGGCGGCACCGTTACGCGCGGCGGTTCGTTCACAAGCAATTCGCTGAATGCGAATCTACGCCAATTGATCTTCGACGGCGGTAGAGTCGCCAATCAAATTCGAGCCGCAAGCGAAAGCGAGATCGGCTCGGTCGACAACCTCAAGCGTTCTCTCCAGACAACGGCCTTCAACGTTGCGCAGGCATACTACAACGCGCTGCAAGCGCATCGAGCGACGCTCTTAGCGGTGGAAATCGTTCGTCAAAACCAAGTTCAAGAAAACCTCGTCGCGGCTCAAATACGAGCCGGCACCGCCGCACAATCGGATTTGGCGACGGCGCAATTCCCGACCGCGCAGGCGCGGGTTTCATTGGTAAAAGCGCAAGGCACCGAAATTTCGGCGTACGCCACCTTCGCCAATACGATCGGTTTAGACGCGGATACAGACGTTGAACCGATCGACGATACGCCTGCCAATCCGAACGCGTCACTGTTGCAGGCGCCGCTGCTCACCTACGATGCCGCCATCATACGGGCGGTCGCTCTGCGGCCGGATTACGACGCGGCTGACCGTTCGGTACGGTCGGCGCGGGATTCGCTGCGCGCGGCGCGATTGGGCCTCTTTCCGAGTCTAGTCGGCAACGGATCGTACGGAGTTGCATCCACGAACGCAGTGGGTGGTGATTTTCGCAGTTCGAATAGCATCGGCGCGGCTCTCTCGATCCCGATTTACGACCAAGGCATGACGGGAGCGCAAAGTGCACAGGCGCAAGCGAACCTCGATATCGCGAGCGCGAATTTTCAAAACACATTTCTCGGAATTCAGTTGAACGTGCGGCAAGCGCTCGCGAATCTCGTCTCGGCGCAAGCCGCTCTCGATCAGACGCAGGCTGAGTTGAGTAAGGCGGTCGTAGTGCTGCGCGCGACGCAGGCACAGTATCGCGCGGGCGTGACGACGTTGCCGCTGTTATTGAACGCGCAGGTTGCGATTACGCAGGCGCAGACCGACCACTTGACGGCGATTTACGCCCTGCGTCAAGCAGAGCAAAACTATCTCTACGCGCTCGGCGAAAACGATTTAGCCGCCGCCACGTAAAGGCCTCAAGAGTCTCATCTCACTGAACGCTCGCAAATAGAGCGTTCAGTTCTTTATCGGTCAGGATGAATGGCGGCCGCCTGAACGCCTCAATGCATCTTGCATCGACCGCCTTCGCATCTGCGGAGCCCAGGAATGCGACCCGGATGCGATCGAGGCACGAGGTTTCGTTGTCATGGCCACCGTGCGGGATCGAAATCACGCGGCCATTCGGATAATAACGCAGCTGCGTCAATGCATATTGCGGCGGCGTCGCCGGGTCATCGCTTCCGGAAAGCATCAGGATGGGTGCGTTGCTCCGCACCGGCTCCAAATAGCTGCGCGGGGCCGGCTTAACGTGCCAAGTCAAACAGGCGCGATGCTGCGCGGCGGTGCGAGCGGTACCCAAGAACGTATTGCGGCCGGCTGCCAAAGCTGCGGCCGGCGTTATGAACGCGTCGTCTTCGGAACAGTTGACCGACATGCTCATCCCCCAAGAAAGGCTGTCCGCGAATGACTTCGTGATCAAATCGAGCGCGGTCGCAAGCGGCTGCGCGTTGCCGCTGTAGGCATCCTCGATGACGATCGGTACCATGCGCGCGATCTGCGGACTGTACAACAGTTGCCGCAAGCGATCGACAAAGACGTCATGGGAGAGCGTCAAGTTGCGGCCCCCGAGCTTCACATGGAGTCCACTGCGACCGAAGCGATTCAGGAGCGTCGCGAAGTGCGAGCGAAGCGAAGGAAATGCGCGCCGGCACTCGCTTTCCGCTGCGCAAGCTGCGAACAGCTGATCCAAAGCGCGCTGTGCGCCCCGAGCATAAGGCAGTGGCACGAGAAAGTTCGTCGTCGCGACGCTTTCGAGAAGGATTGCGCGCACGTGCGCCGGGTGACGGCGCGCGTAAACCTGCGCCGCTTCGGTGCCGTATGAGCCCCCGTATAGTTCGATCTTGTCGTATCCAAGCGCAGAACGCGCATCGTCCAAATCGTCAGCGGCAATTGAAGTGCCGTACTCATTGAGATCAGCGAAGCGCGCCAGTCGTGCTCGGCACACTTGTAACGGCGCGGACGGGAAGAGTTCCCTAAAGTACGTGGCGGGGTCGACGTAGAGCGGGCACTGCAGCTGGTGCGAGTAGCGCGTGCCACGCTGCGCGACAAAAACAAGATCATGCGATCGACGCAGCTCTTGGAATTGCTGAGCGACGAACGGCACATCGTCGATGGCCGACTGACCTGGGCCACCGGAAAGCTCAAAGATGGCAGCCGCGTTGCGCTCTTTGGCCGGCAACACGACGATGCTAAGCGTGATTTGCCGTCCCAAGTGTTTTTCGCGATTCTCAAAAACGCGAAGAGATGCACACTTTGCATCGTGGGCGCTCTGAATACCGGCGCACGACGTGTAATGCAGCACGGCAGTCGACGCAGCGCGGCCTGCAGACGACAGCATCGCGACGGCAAGACAAATCAAGGCAAACCGTAAGGTCATGTGATGCTGCCGATGCTCCTCGCCGTCGATTTCATGAACTTCAATTACTATCGCATTCCCTGTAGCGGCAATGTTCCCGTTCCGGCACTGATCCGCCAAGGCAAGTACTCATACCTCGATAAGAAAATGACGGTTGGCTTCGACGTGTATGTTGTGACGGTCAAAGAAGGCAGTCTGCGTCCGGGTACGCGGCAAGCCGTCGTCACGATCGGATGCGACTTCCCCGTGGGTGGAACGTCCGCGGCATACCTCTACGACGTCCGAGGGGGGAATGCGAAATTCGTGCAAACGGTCGGCCACGCAGATTGGGGCGGCGATTGGGGCGCAGGCCCTGGCGCGATTCACGTCCGCTTTGCTAACCGGTTGCTCTACGTGGATTCGTGCGCCAATGATGAATGTGAGACGAGCATCGTCCGGACGTACGCGTTCCGAGGTCGGCAAATCAAGCAGATTTACGAGCAGACGCATCCGACGCGCTGAGGCGCCCACCAGCGCGGCAGTGCAACGCCGTTCGAACGGGTAATACCGCGTCATGCTCCTCGGCGAAGTCCCGGCCTCGGTTAGCGATCCGATGAACGCCGCAATTCTAGCGGTTTCCGAGGACCGTCTCGCCGGGTTTCAAGAGGATCCGTTTGGAGAGATCGCGCGTCGCGCCGCGTTGCCGGTCGAGATGGTGCTCGAGCGAATTCGGACGATGCTCGAAGCGGGAACGATTCGCCGCGTGCGGCAGACGCTGATGGCGACGAGCCTCGCTGATGGCGCGCTCATTGCCTGGCAGATCGATCCCGATAAACTTGACGCCGCGTTTGATTACATGGCGGGAGAAGATCCGTTTTCAGGCCACGTCGTGATTCGCACGACGGAAGCAGCAACTCCTGGAAGCTCGTACCGGCTCTGGACGACGCTGAAGGTGCCGCAGGGCTACTCCATTCAAAAGCACGCCGAATTTCTGCGCGCTAAAGTCGGTGCGAATCACTTTCGATTGATGCCGGCGAAAAAACTGTTCGCGCTCGGCGTCGGTCACATTCGGCGCCGCGGAATCCCACTCGGGAGTCGCGCCGATCAGCTAGC
>JAFARW010000006.1 GCA_019245275.1 Vulcanimicrobiota bacterium | reverse complement strand
TGCGCAAAATGCAGTTGGCTACGCCGCTGCTCTAACTGGTGGTGATGCTGTTCAACCCGGAGCTGCTCTTCACGGATCCGTTCCGTAAGCCGCGATGCATCGCCGCTGCGCACGCAAAGAAAGAACGCAAGTCCTAGTGCAACGATGAAGCGGACACCGCGCCGCCTACTTGCAGGCACGGGGTTTCAGGTTTCGATGGAAACCGTTAGGACCTTTTTATTCGACCGTGACGGTTTTGGCAAGATTGCGCGGCTGATCGACGTCTTTGCCTTCGATGTCTGCGATATGATACGCAAGCAGCTGCAATGGGATGATGTTAACGATCGGCGAGAGCAGTTCGTCGACTCTCGGAACCCAAAAGACATGGTCCGCGATCGCTTGCGCTTCTTCATCGTCGTAATTTGCAACGACGACGATCGGCGCTTCGCGCGCCTTGGACTCCGCGAGATTGGAAAGCGTCTTCTCGCGCACGCGACCCTCTGTCAGAATGCCGACGACCGGCACGCGCGCATCGAGCAGCGCGATCGGACCGTGCTTCATCTCGCCGGCGGCGTATCCCTCAGCGTGGATGTACGAGATCTCTTTTAACTTCAGCGCGCCTTCAAGAGCGGTCGGGAAGTTGATGTATCTGCCAATGAACAATACCGAGCGGCTCTTGCGGATCACGTTGGCCACTTTCCGAATCGCATCCGACGTGTTCAAAACAACGTCGACCGCGGCGGGCAACAACTTCATGTTTTCGGCAATTTCGCGCGCCCGGTGTTCCGATGTCGTGTTGCGCAAACGCGCGAGATAGAGCGCCAGCATCGTCATCGCCGTCACCTGAGAGACATACGTCTTACTGGCCGCGACGCCGATCTCGGGGCCGCCGCGCGTGAAGAGCGTGCCGTCTGCTAATCGCGTCAAGTGCGAGCCGACGACGTTACAGATTCCGAGCACCGCCGAATTTGCCGACTTGGCGATCTTGACGGCTTCGATCGTATCGGCCGTCTCGCCCGATTGGGACATTGCGATCGTTAAGGCTGTCGAGTCGATCACCGGATCGCCGTAGCGAAACTCACTCGCCAGCTCGAGCTCAACGGGCAGTTGCACGAGCGAGCGCAGCAGATACATGCCGACCATCCCGGCATGGTAAGCGGTCCCGCAGCCGGTGATCGCAATCTTGGACACTTGCGAAAGACGTGTATCGCTGAGGCCGAGTTCGTCGGCAAGCTCGATGTCGTTGCTCTCGGAGATGCGGCCCGCGATCGTTTCTTTGATCACGTTCGGCTGCTCGAAGATCTCTTTGAGCATAAAATGCTTGAAGCCGCTCTTCTCGGCGGAACTCGCATCCCACGTCACCTGAATGACGTCGCGGTCGACCGGCGTTCCGTCATACGCCATCAAGCGATAACCGTCGCGACCGACGACGACCATCTCGCCTTCCTGCAAAATTACTTCTTTGCGCGTGTATTGGAGAATTGCCGGCGTGTCCGAGGCGACAAACATCTCTCCATCACCGATTCCCACTACCAGCGGGCTGGCGCCGTTGCGCGCGAAGATCAAGTGATCGGGATCGTCGGATGAGATCACGCCGATCGCGTATGCGCCACGAACCTCCTGTAGCGTGCGCCGAACCGCGTCCTCGAGATCGTGATTGTAATGCGCTTCGATTAAGTGCGCCAGGACTTCCGTATCCGTCTCGCTTGTGAAGACGTGACCCGCATCGAGCAGCGCGGCGCGCAGGGGCGTGTAGTTCTCGATAATGCCGTTGTGGACAACGGCGATCTTGCCGGAGCAGTCGAGGTGCGGATGGGCGTTCGCATCTGATGGGCGCCCGTGCGTTGCCCAGCGCGTATGCCCGACGCCAACTTGACCGGAAAGCCGTGAACCGTTGCGCAACAACTCGGCGAGGCGGGACAGTTTGCCTTCGGCCTTCGTTCCGCTAAGCGACCCCCTGGAGTCGAGCACTGCGATGCCGGCGCTATCGTAGCCGCGGTACTCCAGCCGTTGTAGCGAGTCGAGGATAATCGGCACGCTATCGCGCTTGCCGATATACCCTACGATGCCGCACATACTATCGGCCTACTTAATGCCTTCGCGCGTCCGTTTGTAGTCGATTTTTCCGGCCGCAACTTCGTTGAACGCGGTTGAGACCGGCTTATTTGGATTGACGCTCTCGGTGAGCGGTGGCGCACCATTGTTCAGCTGCTTCGCGCGCTTGGTAACGACGTTCACTAGCGTGAACTTGGAATCTACGTGTGACATCAATGCCTCTAAATCTCCGAAAATCTGGTCCATTTACGAATGTTCTAACTCCTTTATCGAATCGTCGCCCCACCGGTGGATCCGGAAGCGCTCCGCTCGCGTGATCGCCTCAAGGTCGTCCACCGCCTGCGCTTGCCGCCGCTGCTCGTTTATGACGATGTAATCGAAGCTGCGGATGTGATTCATCTCGACATGCGCGATTTCCAATCGCCGCGCGATCTCCTCAATCGTCTCCGTGCGCCGCTCCAACAATCGGCCCCGCAAGTGCGAGAACTTGTCCGGCAGCAGAAAGATCAATACCGCATCCGGGAACGCCGACTTTATGGACAGCGCTCCATTGACCTCGGGTTTCACGATCAAATCGTAGCCGTCGGTCAGCGTTCGTTCTACGAAATCGCGTGGCGTACCATACAGATACCCGTTGTACTCGCGATACTCGAGAAACGCGTTCGTGGCAATCCGGCGTTCGAACTCCTCACGCGAAACGAAAAAATATGCTTCTCCGTCGCGTTCTCCGGCGCGAGCCGGTCGCGTCGTTGCCGAAACTGAATATCGGAGGCGCGGTATCCGGTTGCGCAGCGCGTCGACCAAGGTATCCTTCCCGGCACCCGATGGCCCCGACACTACGAAGAGCAGACCCGGGCCAACCACGACCGCGTGGCAATTCCCACTCATCGTCCAAACGCCTCCCCATAAGTGCCGCCACAAGGCCGATAGCGATTTTTGTCGGAGTCGCTGGCGTGTTCACCGATTGGATCCTGATCGAGCGTCTTGCTCTCGAGCTCGACGCACAGACGGCGCGATCGCGAGTGACGGCCCTCGGGCAGTTGCGTGATGGTCGCGTTGCGCTCGAATATTGGCGGCGAGGCACAACGGCGCTGAT
>JAFARW010000083.1 GCA_019245275.1 Vulcanimicrobiota bacterium | reverse complement strand
ATAATTGCTCCTTTTTGAGATTAGGCGAGATATGGTTCTTCCACTAGCACCGGCTGCAGTATTCGGTCCATTTCATCGAAGGTCGAGGGATCGACGCGCAATTCGGCTGCGCGAAGATTTTCTTCGACGTGCTTGACGGTCGTGGCGCCGACAATCACACTCGTTACGGTTGGTTGCCGCAGACACCAGGCGAGTGCAAGCGCCGCAAGCGGATGTCGGGCATGCTTTGCGATCGGCAACAGCCTTTGCACCGCATCCAGCACCGGCTGCGTGAAGAAGTCTTCCATCATCTCCGCCGCCGGACCGGCCGCGCGCGTTCCCTTCGGCGGACGGTTTGCGTCGGTGTACTTGCCGGTCAAGATGCCCTGCGCAAGCGGCGACCAGACGACGTTCCCTAATCCGTACTGCTCGCACATCGGCAACACGCGCTGCTCGATACGCCGCCAAAGCAGACTGTACTGTGGCTGATTGCTGATCGGCACCGCCCACGCATTTGCGCGGCAAACGTTCACCGCTGAAACGATTTGATCTGCGTTCCACTCCGAGACTCCCCAATAGAGAATCTTGCCTGCGCGCACGAGGTCGTTCATCATATTGCACGTCTCTTCGATCGGCGTCTCCAGGTCGTAGCGGTGGCACTGGTAGAGGTCGAGATAGTCGACCTGCAATCGGCGCAGCGACGCATCGATCTGGGTGCGGATGTGCTTGCGGGACAGCCCGCGTTCATTCGGATCGTCGCCCATTGGAAAGTACACCTTGCTCGCCACGACGATCGCGTCGCGGTTGAGCTCCTTGAGGATTGGCGCAAGCGTCTTCTCGGCCTCGCCTCGTGCGTAGATATTTGCGGTATCGAAGAAGTTGACGCCGCCTTCGTAGGCACGCAGAATGCAGTCGCGGGCGGTTTGCGCCGCGACGGTGCTGCCGTATGTCAGCCACGATCCTAGACCGATGACGGACAGTCTCAAACCTGAATGCCCGAGCGCGCGATATTGCATGATGCCTTTCCTACGTGCGGGGTGACCGATAGAGAGCGACCCGTTCGAGAAAACGGGTCAGGCGCATCCACCACTCCTCGCGGGCGACGATCGGCTCCGTCAGGATCACTTTCATCCCGAAGCGCTTGGCACCGAGGACGTCGGTGAAGACCTGATCGCCGATCACGATCGTCTCTTCGCTCGATGTGCCCAGGGCCGCGAGTGCGGCGTGAAAGCCACGCAACAGTGGTTTGCGTGCGTTCGGAATGCACGGCACGCCCAGATTTTGCGCCGTCTGCAACGCCCAATCGGTTGCGTTGTTCGTGACGATGATCGCCTGAAATCCAGCTCGCGTCGCTTGATCGAGCCACGCGGCGACCTTAGCATCGGGCTCGTTTAGCCGGTAACCGACGAGCGTGTTGTCCAGGTCGATGATGATGCCGCGGATGCCGTCGGCACGCAGCGCCTCGATGTCGATCTCTTCGATTCGGCGAGCGTACGATGTTGGCCGAAGATAACGTCCGCGCAAACTCACGGTTGCGGCTCCGCTTGTGGCACGCAGACAGTGATCGCGTGCGGCAACACTTCGAAGGTGGCCGGCGTCATCGCAGCCGGCTCGCCGTCCGCAAAGATGTGCCGCGGCCGTCGCGTGCGCACTTTAAAGCTCGCTGCACGGCGGACCGTAACAGCTCGCGAATCTCGCACCTCGCCTTGCAAGATCGGCTTGACCAATCGGAAGATGTCTGACCAGCCCGCGACGCGCAGGCTGTACAACTCAAGCTGGCCGTCGTCGAGGGAGGCGGTGCGGTTCGTGATCAGGCCGCCGAAATGAAAGCTGTTCGCGATCGTTAGCTGGATCGTTTTGAATCGCTCATCTTCGCCATTATGCGAGACCGACACCGAGAAAGGACGCGCGTACCAAATTGTCGTGACCGTCGTGGCAATCGCAGAAGCCAATCCAAGAAATCGCTTGATCTCAGATGTTTGGCGACGGGCGATGTGCGTGCTGATTCCGATGCTGGCCTCCGTCAAGAAATAGTGGCCGTTGACGCAACCCACGTCGATCGCTCGGCGGCGCCCCGATACGATCGCCTCGACCGCCGCTGCGGGCCGAAGCGGAATCTCAAGCGCACGTGCAAGATCGTTGAATGTGCCGAGCGGAATGATGCCGAGAGGAATCGGCCGTCCGACGAACGCTCCAAGACTCCCCATGATCGTACCGTCGCCGCCGCCGATAACGGCGACGTCGAACGGCTCCCGAACCCCTTCGATGATCTGTACGGCGGTGCTCCCATCGAGCGGGGCGCTGAGGACCTCCCAGCCGGCGGTCGCAAATGCATCGCGAATCTCGCGCTCGTGCCTCGATCCAAGGCGAGCTTGAGCATTGATCATCAGGAGCGCGCGCACGTTCGCGCACTACCCCGGCCGAGAGGCCTCCAAACCTGGAGGATTCAAACTTTTTTCATGCGATCGGCGTTCAATGCGCTAGAAGGCGGCATTTTATGAAATCGATCATCTCGCTTTTTGCTGCGATTGCAGCCATCGGTCTTATCGGCGTTCAAAGTGCTTCCACGGCCCAGCAGACGAGCGTCGTACACATTGCATCCTTCGCGTTTCAGCCGGCCAACCTGACGATAAACGCAGGCGACACTGTGACATTCGTCAACGACGACCAAGTTGCGCACACGGCGACCGCGACCGACAAATCGTTTGACTCCGGGAATCTCGATCAAAATGCAAAGTTTTCGCACCGCTTTGATACCGCCGGTACTTTCAATTACATCTGCAGTTACCACCCGATGATGAAGGGCACGATTACGGTCAAAGCTGCACAGTAGCCGCAAGCATCAATCGATCGGCTCTCGCTTGAAAACTGCGAAAAGCAGTAGCATCGAAGGCACTAAAACCACGCCGCCGAGCAAACAGGTCCAAAGGAAGATGAGCAGCGTCAGATGCGGGGCCGCCGGCGCTGTAACGCCCAGCTCGCTCAGGATATAGGGTGCTTGCGCGGCATACCACGCGCACAACACCGCGGTGACCTCGGCCGCAACCGCCACGCGCGCCCAATGGACGTAGTCAAGACGCAGCAGTACGAGCACGACGATGCCGAGCAGCATCGCAATAGCGATGATCGCGATCGGGAGCGGAGCGCGCAGATGTGAAATCAGCGCCGGCTCACCGGCCGCACCCGTTGCGAGCGCAACGAGGCCGGCGACTGCGACCGCGATCGTGGCATAGTAGGCGCGCTGCCGAAAATCTCCACGCAATGCCGATCGCGTCTCGACCGTCAGATAGACCGCCGCAAGCTGAGCGCACAGTGCAATCGCAAAGAATCCAACGGCGATGCTCATCGGCCGCGTCCACGAAAAGCTGCCCGTTGCAATCCCGCCGGCGGACGCTCCAAACAAAAACGGCGTAGCTAAGCTCGAGACGCCAAAGATCACTCCCCAGACTTTGTGTGTCGGCAGATCGCGATACGCCGGTCCGCGGAACGCAAACGCCGCACCACGCAGCACGATTCCCAAGAGCGCAAGCGATAACGGAACGAAGAGCGCGATTCCCAACGTCGCGAAGACGCTCGGGAAACACGTGAAAATTAGCACGACTAGGAAGATCAACCAAACGTGGTTGGTCTCCCAGACCGGACCCATCGCCGCGCCGATCGCTTCACGCTGACGGACTGCACGCGGACCGCTCGCCAGCAGATCCCACACGCCGCCGCCGAAATCTGCGCCCGCCAAAATTGCGTACAAGATGACCGCCAGCAGCCCGAGCAGCGCGGCCAACACGTCAGCCCACATCGGTTAACTCTTCCGGCGACGTGCGATCGATGCGAACTAGCAGCCACAGCAGCGTCACCGCCAGCAAGATGTAGATGACCGAAAACCCGAGGAACGTTACGTCGACGCCGTTCGCCGGAGTGACGGACTGCGACACGAGAAAATATCCGCGCGCGGCCCACGGCTGGCGGCCCTCTTCGGTCACCATCCAGCCGGACTCCATTGCGATAAGTGCAGCCGGTCCCATTACTACAATCGCCCAGAGGAGCGCGCGCGCGCGCACCTCGCGGAAAATACGCGAGGCGAAAAGCCACCACAGCGCGACGAAAAGCATCAGGAATCCAAAGCCGACCATCAATTGAAAGAACGGATGCACGAGTACCGGATTCGGAATGCGGTCTTGCGGGAAGTCGTCGAGCCCGCGGATCACCGCATGCGGATTCCCCGTCGCGAGAAAACTCAGACCGTAAGGGATCTCAATCGCGCCGCGTGTTTTGTGCGTGGCCCGATCCGGAAATCCGCCGATGCGCAACGGCGCGCCGCTTTCCGTTTTGAACTGTCCTTCCAACGCCGCAAATTTCTCGGGCTGTGCATGCGCGTCGAAGCGCGCGGACATATCGCCGACGACAATCTGCGTCGGCGCGAGCACGAGCGCGCAGACCATCGCAACACGGAGAGCTCGTTGCGCGGAACCGTCGCCGCCCTTGAGCACCTTCAACGCATAGATCGAGGCAAGCAAGAACGCCGTAAAAAGATAGCACGCGATCATCGTGTGCGGCACTTCCGTGCGCCACGCCGGATTGAACATCGCAGCGATCGGATCGACGTCGGCGACGTGGCCGTTCACGATGCGAAAGCCGGCCGGCGTATTCATCCACGCATTGGCCGTCATCACAAAGAATGCGGAGAGTGCACCGCCAAGGACGATCGGCAAGCCACAAAGCCAGTGTATGAACGGCTTCAGCCGATCCCAGCCGTACAAATAGATGCCGACGAAGATCGCCTCAATGAAGAATGCGAAGCCTTCCATTGAAAACGGCACGCCGATGATAGCGCCCGCGTAGCGCATGAATTCCGGCCAGAGCAGGCCGAGTTCGAACGAGATGATTGTGCCCGACACCGCGCCGACGGCAAAGACCGCCGCCATCGCCTTCGACCATGTACGCGCCAGCGAGTAGTACGCTCGATCTCCGGTTCGCAGCCACAATGCCTCGATAACGACCATGAAGAACGGCATGCCGACGCCGAGCGCGGAGAAGACGAAGTGAAATTCGAGCGACGTTCCCATCTGAGCTCGCGCCGCTATCAGATGATCCATCACGGCAGCTACGTCGAATAAGCCCACTATGTCAACCAGCAGTTTATCGATTCTCTGCGATCACCTCGATATTCGCGTGCGCCATGCCGAAGCTGCGCGGACGTTCTACGATCCCTTCTGTGCGGCTCTCGGTCTAACGGTCGTTGAGGTCTTGCCGAAGTGGATCACGTACGAAGGTCCATCTCCCGGCGGTTGGTTTGTAGCGATCGAAAGCGAAGCGAACTTCGTTGCGTCCGCGTCGCGAATCGCATTTCGCGCAGGCTCCCACGAAGAGGTTGAGCGCATCGCCGATGTCGCGCGGCGGGCAGGTGCTACGGATTTCGAGGCCCCGCAACTTTGTCCAGAGTATAGCGCGGGCTACTACGCTTCATTCTTCAGCGATCCCGACGGCAACAAATATGAAGTGTGTTACCGTCCCGCGGCACACTGTTCTTAATCTTTCGCGTCGGTGATTCTTGCGAGCCACAGGTCGACGGCGGCATCAACTCTTTTTCGGTCGCGCGTAGCAGACAAGTCGAGCATGAAACCGCGGTAGCCGGCGATCAGCACCGTCGCAAAAGTCTCGGCATCGCGGCGGCGCCACCCTTGCTGCACAAGCGGCTCCGCAATAAAAGTCAACCAATCTTGCACCACCCGCTTGAGGAAAAACGAAAAGCGCTTGCGATCCTGAAGCGCTAAGCCGTACACTTCGAAGAACAACCGAAACGTCGTTTCGGACGCCGGGGCGCTCATGACGTCCCAAATGGCGCGGCATGCTTTTCTGCCGCCCATGTTACCCGACTTGAGCTTTGCGAAGATTCGGCGCTGTCGTGTGGCGGCACGCTCCAGGATGTGAGCAACCAGCTCCTCTTTCGATCCGAAATGATAGAGCAGCGCTCTCGGGCTGCTGCCCACGGCGCGGGCGAGGGGACGGAGCGACATATCCGAGACGCCGTGCGCGACGACGTAACTGAGCGCGGCATCGAGCAGCTCTTCCTTACGCTCCGGATCGGCGGTCCGCGTCATATTTCTAGTCTAACATACTTGAAACGACTGTTTCAAATATGCTATAACAGATTCCTATCACCGAAGGAGGGTGCGGATGAAGCGCAATGCGCTGACGTTCATCTTTATCAGCGTCGTCCTGGACATGCTAGCCCTTGGCGTCATGGCACCGGTTCTAGCGCCGTTGATCAAGAGCTTCACGCACCACGACGTCAGCGCCGCGCAGTGGATCGGCATCTTCGCTACGCTTTTCGCCGTAATGCAATTCCTTTTTGCACCGCTGCTCGGGGTCATCTCAGATCGCTTCGGGCGCCGGCCTGTTATCTTGCTTTCGAACCTTGGACTCGGCCTCGACTATGTGATCATGGCGCTCGCGCCGACGCTCTCGTGGCTCTTGGTGGGCCGCATCATTTCCGGCATCACCTCATCGAACATCAGCGTTGCATACGCATACATTACGGACATTGCGCCGCCCGAAAAACGCGCGCGCGGCTTCGGGATGATCGGCGCCGCGTTCGGAATTGGCTTTGTGCTCGGGCCGGCATTGGGCGGGCTGCTCTCGCAACACGGCGACCTTCGCTTGCCATTCTGGGTGAGTGCTGGACTCAGCGTATTGAATTTTATCTACGGCATCTTCGTGCTACCTGAAAGTCTGCCGCGCGAAAAACGCAACACGTTTCGAATTGCACGCGCCAACCCGCTTGGTTCGCTGCGGCTCCTGCGATCGCACCGCGAACTCTTCGGGATTTCGGTCGCCTACTTGTTCGCCATGATTGCGCACGACGTGCTTCCTACGGTGTGGACGATCTACGGCATTCATCGGTACGGATGGAATCTGCGGACGATCGGTTTCTCTCTGGCAACGATCGGGGTGTCACAAATCCTCGTGTCGAGCCTTCTCGTTGCACCGGCCGTGAAATGGCTGGGCGATCGCGGTGCAATGCTCGTTGGCTACAGTTTCGGAATTGTCGCGTTCTGCGTCTTCGGCTTCGCGAACGCGAGTTGGCTTTTCTTTCTGGGAATTCCGATCTTGGCGCTCTGGTCAGTCGCAACGCCCGGCTTGCAGGCGATTGCGTCACGGCATATTTCACCCACGGAACAGGGCGAGCTGCAAGGCGCACTTGGCAGCATTCGCGGGATCTCAACCATCGTCGGGCCGCCGCTCTTCGCAGGAACGCTTGCGCTCTTCATCGGCCGATTCGCATCACTTCACATCACCGGCGCGCCGTGGTACATCGCCGCACTGCTGCTAGTCACTACATGCGCAATCGGCTATGCGGCAACGCAACGCGACCGCGATCTGCACGCGCCCGCCACTCCGGTGCTCGAAGAACTTCAGGTTTAGCAAAGTGCGCGGCTTTCAACATGCGAAGCTTTTCTCAGATGTCGATCGTACGAACGATCCGAGCTTCTTTATCTATTTCATGGACGAGGCGGACAAGCCAAAAGGGATCGCAGAAAGCAAAGCGATCGCGCTAGCCCGCATGGGTTTGGGCGAAGGACAATCGGTTCTCGACCTTGGCTGCGGTCCAGGAGCGGACGCACTAGAGATGGCTTCTATCGTCGGCGATACCGGGCGTGTCGTTGGAATCGATGCGAGCGAGGTGATGGTGGCCGAAGCGCGCCGGCGCGCCGGCGACACAGCGAACATTTCCTTTCAGGTAGCGCAAGCCGGTGCGCTGCCGTTTGCCGATGACAGCTTCGACGCTTGCCGCGCCTCGCGCTTATTGGAGCATTTGGCCGACCCGCGTCCTGCACTCCGCGAAATCGCTCGCGTCACCCGTTCAGGCGGATCCGTTGCCGTGCTTGACTTGGATTGGGATACGCTGATCATCGATCACCCGGACAAAGAGACGACGCGCACAATCGTTCGTTCTCACTCGGATTCGATGCGAAACGGATGCGTTGGGCGCCAGCTGCCGCGCCTTTTGAAAGAGCAACACCTGGACAATGTGTCGATCGATGCTACCCAAATTTTCGTCCATTGGGCTATGGTGGAGATCTTTCTTGGCACCCACCTATCGACACTCATAAAGAACGAGACCGTATCGGCTGAACAAGCGACGCAATGGTGGGAAGCGCTTCAACGCGCCAACGATGAGGGGACGCTGCTGGTCAGCTTCACGTCATTCGTTGTCGCTGGCCATAAGGGAGCCGCGTAGCGGAAGGCGGTCGGCGCTTTTCAGCATAGATGCCCATTGGAAGCGTGCCCCTCAAAGGCGTCCTTTTTGCGTACTCTCGGAGAAGTTATGAAAAGTTTAAGGTTTTTTGTTTCAGTAAGTGTGGTGCTTTTGGCGGCGTGCAGCGGCATCACATCAGCCCCGACGCCGGACCGCGCTGGTGCCAACGGCTCGGGCGCGGCGCCGGTAGCGGCCGGTACACTGCCCCCAATCTGCTCCACGCTCACGGGCTGCCCGCCCGTAAGCAAGATCTACATCACGCGCGAGTCAGGCGAAACGCTTAACACATATTCACGGGGACCGGCGCGCCTTCAACCCCGAACATTTCTGACTCGAATATCCCTTTCGGCGTGGCGGTCGACGCTAGCGGTAAGATCTACATCACCAACGACAACAACACGCTAACAACGTATTTACAAAACGGCACGCAGACAACGCCGACGATTGCGACCGGCACAAGCCCGTACGGCGTGGCGGTCGATAAAAACGGAAAGATCTACGTTGCAAACAACGTTGGGGATACCGTCACGACCTACAGCCCAAGTGGTGCGCCAACAACGCCTACGTTAACGTTTCACAACAACGCGGGGCCGACCGACGTAGCGGTTGACGGCAGCGGCAAGATCTACGTCGTGCTCAGCATCGCAAATGAAGTCGTCACCTTCACGCCGGCGGGCGTGCAAACAACGCCGACGATTACGGGCTTAGAAACGCCGATTGGCGTGGCGCTTGATTCCAACGGTAAGATCTACGTCACGACGGATGGTGACGGCGCGGTGCATACGTTCACCGCAGCGGGGACTCCGACGACGCCGACCATCACCGGAATCGGCCAACCGGAACTGCTTGCGGTCGATCCGTTCGGCCGAATCTACGTCATCGACAACGGACCCAGTCCGGGCAAGTTGGATACTTTCTCATCAAACGGGACGCCAACAAGCCCGACCATTACCGGTCTCTTCGGCGGGCCGTTTGGAGTCGCGATCACGCCGTAAGCCGTAAACACGAATCTTTTTTACATACTCTTGGAGAGTCTATGAAAAGTTTAAAGTTTTTTGTTTCAGCCAGCATGGTGCTTTTGGCAGCGTGCAGCGGCATGACATCAACGCCCGCGCCGGATCGTGTGGTCGCCAACAGCTCTCATTTACCTGTAACGGCGAGCAGCCCGGGACCGTGCACCGTGCTTAAGGGCTGTCCGTCCGTGAGCAAGATCTACGTTACAGACCAAGGCGACAACACGCTTAGGACGTACACGGGCACGGGCGCGCCT
>JAFARW010000173.1 GCA_019245275.1 Vulcanimicrobiota bacterium | reverse complement strand
CCGGTTTCAGCAGACGCGAGATTTCGGCAAGTACTCGACTTGCATCGGAAAACATCACAACCTCGATACAGGCGACGGCATCGGCGATTCCGGTTGAGAGCCCGGTTTGCGTCGCATCGGCCGTTACGAAGCTGGCACGCTTGCTGATCCCGCGACGCTGCGCCAGCTCCGTAGCGTTATCAGTGGCGACCGCTGAGAAATCGACGCCGACTAGCGACGCGCCGGTTCGCTCGGCGATCCAAATCCCAGTGCCGCCGCTGCCGCACCCAAGGTCGATAAAAAGATCGTCTCGACCAATCTGGAGGGAATCCGCAACTCGGTTGAGATCCGCTCGTTTGAGGGCGCTGAACGGCATGACCCAGCCCGGAAGATCGCTGCCGGCGGCTGCCAACGCCTCGCGGTATGCGGCGCTTTTTGCAGCCGCATGGAGCGCGTCGAAGTCTTCGGAGGCGGCCCCTATTTGCGCCGGAAGCGATCGAGTAGATCGCGCGCGAAGGCGAGCGCGTCATTTTTCGTGCGTTCGTAGATCGCGCTGGCTTGATTGCCCGACATGTGACGCCCGTGTTCGTAGTAAAACGTGACGCCCTCGCCGACGACGATCGTGCCCGCATATGCGATCGCACCTTTGATCGCGATGCCGGCCACCGGAATGAAGCCGGAGAGTTCGCGCGCGAGCATGCGCCATCCCAGCCCGCCGCCGACGACCGGCAGCAGCTGCCAAGCGCGTCCAAGGTCCGGATCCTTGCCGTAGGCGGACTCAATGTGCAGCATCAACATCATCTGAAGTGCCGTGATCGCGACGGTGTCGCCGGCGGAAGCGATCGCGCCCAGCACGATTCCAAAGATGGGCACGTGGTCGACGACCGCGCTGGCTAAAGCGACCTTCAAAGCGTTATTCGCGGCATCGCGCGTCAACTTAGCAGCGACGGTTTCACGCAGTGCCGGCAGGTTGCGGCCAACCGCGATCTCGACGCCTTTGCAGCACTCGATGATATGCGGGAAGACGCGGCCGGCAAGGGCTTCGCGCGAGATCGCCGCGACGACGTATTCGCCCCACGTACCGCGCGCCGGCGCTGATTGCGGTCCACTCGTCTGTGCATCTTCGTCGATCACGATCGCGAAGATCGGTAGCTTCGCTGCGGTGAGCGCTGAGAATTGCATCGTTCCGAGGTCGGAGCGGCGGCCCAGATAGATGATGCAGCGCGCCTCGTCGGTGATGATCGGCGGATTGCGCGGATCGATCGTTTCGAGCGTCGCGGCTGCCTCGACCGGAACGATGCCATCATCGTGTCCTGAGAGCAGCATCGTCCGGAACGCAGCCACAAACGCCGGATCGCCGCAAAGCAAGAAGCGGAACGGTTTGCGCGTCCGTGCGCGCACCGCGCGCACGTCGATTCCGGTGCGAACGAGCCGAAGAAGTTCTCCGGCTCCGAGAGTTGCCGCCATCTAGGTCTGTTTACCCACGCAGCTCTTTCTGCGGATCGTCCGTGTAGTCGAGATAGACGAGGCCTAAGAAGATCTCCAAGGCTTGCGCATGCATCCCGCGATTGTTTGCAACATCAACGATCGAGCGATGCGACGCGGCCGCCTCCTGGAGAACTTCGCCGGTTGTCGCATTCGTGTCAGCCGCGACGATCGCAGCGGCCGCGACGGCGCCCGGCGTCAGCCCCTGATGAAGCATCGAGCTGTAGTCGATTCCCGTCGATCCGACGCGCATGTCGAGGGCCTTCTGAAGCGTTGCGTAGCGCTGCGGCGAGGTGCCTAGACCCAGCATCGTGATTCGTGTCTGCAACTGACGCGAGCGCGCCATATTGTAGAGCTGGTTCGATTGTGACGCCGCGACAGCGGCTGCATTCAACGAATCGTTCGCCTTCTTCATCAGCGGCACGATCAGGTTGTAATCGACCTGGTTGATGTCGCCGAAGACGTCGAGCTGAACGCGGTTGAGCTGTTTGAGGAACGCATCGAGATCACCCAGCGCAACGTCCGTCATCGCGAGCGCGGCGCGGCTTGCGTCCGCGGCACGGATCAGATCGCTGCTCGAAGCATTGATATCTGAAAGCATGTGCGGATAAGACGGCAACAGTGCGATCGAATCGGCGGTCATCGGCGATTGCGCGAAAGGTGCCTGCAGTTCGTGCAAGATGTCGGCGCTATCTTTCAGGACGCCGCCTTCTTTGTTGCGCTCGAGCGAGCCGATGTTCGTCAGTACGGTGTGCGTGTGATCGAGCGCGCTGTCGACCGAACGCGCCATCGTCTCTAGATCTTTGACAACGGTTTCCAGACGTGAGCCGCGGTGAATCTCGACGCGGCTGAAGTCCGGAATCTCGTACGAGAGGCCTTGCAGCCGGTTTTGCATCGACTTCGACTGATCGCTTCCGGCCTGGCTGCGGGACGTCACCTCGGTTGCGGCGCGCGAGAGCGTCGAGTTTGCCTCCTCGAGCTGCGTGCGTAGCGAACCTAGATTCGGCTGCAGCAGCACCGTTCGGCGACGCTCCATCTCGCGCAGCGCGGCGATACGATTAAGCGCCGTAGCCCGCGTTTGCGTGTTGCCTTTTTGCGCGGCTTCCGCCAGCGTCTGCTCGCTCTTATTGACGAGACCTAAAGCCAGCTCCGATTGCCCTAATCCGAGCAACGCCTGCGCGTTGTCCGGTTGCGTTTTGAGAACTTTTTCGAATTTGAACCGCGCGATGCTGTAGCGCGTCGTATCGAAGTCGTGTACGGCCGCCGCCAAGAGGTCTTCAGTCGTTATCTTCGATGGGTCGAGTTGCGGATATCCGAGCAAATGTTGGACGCGCTTGTCCGGCTCGGGGTGATCTTCGAGATATTTGCTGATCAGGTCCGGCCGGTCTTTGTCGAGCGTTCCCAAGTGCTGCATGAATGTGACCATCGCTTCGGGATCGTAACCGGCCCGCGACATCAAGAGCAGACCGTACTGGTCCGCTTGAAGTTCGTCCACCCGCGACAGTTTCGCCATCAAACCGGCTTCGGCGATTTGTCCGAAGCGATACACCAACGGCGAGAACAACGACGCGATTGCGAAGAGCAGACTGATCCCCTGCGCCTTCGCCTGCAACGTCACTGCGTGACGGCGCTCGATGTGGCCGGTTTCATGACCCAGAACGCCCGCGAGCTCATCGTCGGATTGGACGAAGTCAAGCAGGCCTTCATCGGCGTAGATGTAGCCGCCGAGCGTCGAAAAAGCGTTGACCGAGCTATCGTCCAGGATCTTGATGTTGTAGGGAACGTCTTTACGCGCGACTTGCGTCCAAAGTTTGTCGGTGATCGAAGCAACCCACTTATTCAAAAGCGGATCGTTCTCGACGACGTTGCCTTGCACGATGTCAGCGTCGGCTTGTTTGCCGAGCTGAATCTCGCCGCTCGTTGAGAGCGCGAGGGCGGGCGCCGGAATGGCAGTGCTCAAAAGCGCTACGGTCAGCGCAATGGGAATGAGCCGACGAATCATCTTCAAGTAGTCCTTACCGCTGGGCGGGCATCAAGTTACAGTTCGTACTTACGACAACGGGCGACTCAAGCGCTGCGTTACGCCCGCTGGGGCGTGTGCATTGTCTGTGGATAATCTCCAGAAACTGTGAACCGCTTGTGAATGGCAAAGGTTGGCGGCTGAGGCCCTTTGAACCCGCCCTTCGCATGGCGGTGTTGCGCGGAAAGGGCCGCGGAATCGAGCTCGATTTTAGCGAGCGTCCGTTTGATGAGGCGCTGACCGAGCTTGAAGAGCGCCTGGCGGTCAACCCCGGGTTTTACGCCGGCTCTACCGCGACGGCGGTCTTCGGATCGATCGCTCCCCGCGAAGAGCAACTCGATACGCTGCGCGCCGCCTTAGCCGTTTTCGGCGTGGCGCTCGAATCGCTCAGCGGGCCCGCTGCGATCGAGCCGCTTGCAACCCAGGCCGAGCTCGGCTTCGAACTGCGCGAGGTTGTTCCCGAGATGGACCTGCTCGCGCGGCGGCGCGCAAACCGGCCCCGCAAAGAGGCGCCTCTGTCGGAGGCGGCGCGTTCCTTGGCGGCCGATTTTGCCGGCGCACGTGCGGACCTGGCGGCCCGCCGAAGCTCCGGGCTGCCGATTCGGCAGTTCACGCCGCCGGTCGCTCGGCGTTCGATCTCAGGTGGCGCGCCCGTTTTGGCCGCCGCTCCCGCACAACCCGCGACCGAGTACCATCTTGGGACCGTGCGCGGCGGTCAATCGCTGCATCACGTGGGCAACCTCGTTGTGGTAGGCGATGTCAATCCCGGTGCGGAGCTCGTGGCCAGCGGCGACATTCTTGTATTCGGCGCGCTGCGCGGCGTGGCGCATGCGGGCGCACAAGGCGACTTGCACGCGCGCGTTTATGCCCTCAGGCTCGAGCCGACGCAGCTGCGCATCGCGACACTGATCGCGGCCGATGAACGTCGCAGTGCCGATGAGGCTTCCGTTCCTGAGGTTGCTCAAGTTCGTGACGGGCGCATCGCGATCGTTCCTTACGATCGCTTAGCCGAAATTTCCGAGGAGAAACGGCGATGAGCGCACGCCGCATCGTTTTGACGTCGGGTAAGGGCGGCGTCGGCAAGACGACGACCACCGTGAATGTTGGCGCGGCGCTCGCCAAGCGTGGCGCGCGCGTCGTGCTCGTCGATGCGGACATCGGCCTGCGCAATCTCGATCTCGTGCTGGGGCTCGAGAAGCGGATCGTCTTCGATTTGGTCGAGGTGGTTGAAGGGCGCTGCCAATTGCGTCAAGCGCTGATCAAAGACAAGCGGTTTGAATCGCTGCACATGCTGCCTGCCGCGCAAACGCGCGAGAAGGAGGCGGTCAGCGAGGAGCAGATGGCCGAAACGATCGAGCAACTTGCGCAAAGTGCCGATTATGTCTTGATCGACTCTCCAGCGGGCATCGAACATGGTTTTCGCAATGCGGCGGCGGGCGCCAAGGAAGCAATCGTCGTTACGACGCCCGAGGTCAGTGCAATTCGTGATGCCGATCGCGTGATCGGAAAACTGATCGCAAAGGGGATGCCGGTGCGCTTGATCATCAACCGGATTCGTCCCGAGATGGTCCGCAGCGGGGACATGCTTTCGATCGATGATGTCTGCGAGATCCTCTCCGCAGAGCTGATCGGAATCATTCCGGACGATGAAGATGTGATCGACACGACCAACCGCGGCGAGCCGCTCGCACTCGACACGTCAAAACGCCTGACCACGATGTACGACAACATCGCTCGCCGATTGCAAGGCGAGATTGTGCCATTTCCCAATCTCGACGAGCGCGGGTTCTTCAATCGCCTCTTCGCCGGTTTGAAAGCGGGCTAAATATGCAGGAACTCAAGTTTCAAGAAGACGTTGCGAGCGCGCCGGTCGCCAAAAAGCGTGGCACCGCGATCGTCGTCACCTCGGGTAAAGGCGGTGTCGGCAAAACAACGACGGTCGCAAATCTTGGAACGGCGCTCGCGCAACGCGGCTTTGATGTCGTGCTCGTCGACGCGGACGTCGGGTTACGCAATCTCGATATCGTCTTAGGTCTCGAAAATCGCGTTAAGCATCACTTGTTGGACGTGCTCGAAGAGCAGGTTGAACTTGACGACGCGCTCGTTCCGGATAAGCATTCGCCTCGATTGCGGCTCCTTGCGGCCGCTCAGACGCGCGAAAAAGAAGACGTGAATACGCAACGGATGCGAGCGCTGATCGAAACGCTGACGGAGCGCTTCGATTATGTGCTGATCGACTGTCCAGCCGGTATCGAAAAGGGCTTTAAGAATGCGGTCGCTGGCGCGGATGATGCGATCGTGGTTTGCACGCCGGAGGTTTCCGCGGTACGCGATGTCGATCGCGTGGTCGGACTACTCGGCAATCGTTTTAAGCCGCGGTTGATTGTCAATCGCCTGCGACCGCAGCTCGTCGCCAAAGGCAAGATGCTCTCGGTTGAGGACGTTAACTCGATCCTGCGCCTGCCGCTACTCGGCGTGATCGCGGATGAGCCGGACGTGATCGTCGCCACAAATCGTGGCGAGCCGCTCGCGCTGAGCGGTTCTTCGAAAGTTGGAGCGGCCTACCGGGCCATTGCCGCGCGAATGCTCGGCGACGATGTTGCAGCTCCGGAAGTTGTGGTCGCCCGTCAAGGTCTTATAGCCAAACTGGGTTCGTTGTTTGGAGGTCGCCGATGATCGAGTTTTTCAATCGTCTCTTTGGGCGTCACGGCTCGAGCGCTACGGCAAAGGAACGTTTGCGACTCGTTTTGCTTTCGGACCATCTTGCGCTCGCGCCGAACCTCGTCGACGATCTGAAACGCGAACTCGTCGACGTGATCTCGCGATACGTCGAAGTCGACAAGGAGAACATCGAGCTGAATTTCGAGCAGCGCGAGAAGGTAATTGCGATGCTCGCAAACGTGCCGATCCTCTCGATGCATCCGGAAACGCGTCACAACGGAGCGAAACGCACGACACGGCGAGCATCCGACGGCACGAAACGCCCGCGCCGCCGCCGCAAACGAGCGACGTCGTCCGCCGGAGCGGCAAATACACCAGTTCCAGTGGGCGAAACGACTCCTAGCCCTGCCCCGGAGGCACCGCCAGCACCGGCAGCAACACCGAACAGTTTTTAGGTAGCGCCGCTCGAAAATAACCGGCGTGGCTTCGATCAGCCTTGCCACTCGATTGTGGATCCGCAGTTTCAATTGGCCGCTTGCGATCGCGAGCGTGCTCGTTACATTCTTAGGGCTCGTCACGATTCAATCGGCGAACCTTCACGCCGGCGCGGCCGCTGCGGGCGAGGATCGCAAGCAGGCATTCAGCATGGTGCTCGGCGTCGCGTTGATGCTTTTTCTCGCAAACGTCGACTATCGCAATTGGCGGCGCTGGGCGCCGATTGCTTACGGCATCACCGTGCTTGCGTTGCTCTTCATTTTAGTTGCCGGCCATCATGCGCAAGGCGCGGTGCGCTGGATATCGCTTGGACCGTTTGGCCAATTCCAACCATCGGAGCCGGCGAAGCTCTTCTTGGCAATCACGATCGCGGCGGCACTCTGTCGCGGCTCGTACAAACATCTGCGCGATCTGTGGCTGCCGCTCGTGCTGGCGTTCGTCCCGGCGCTGCTGATCTTGCGGCAGCCGGACTTGGGTACGACGCTCGTCATCCTCGCGATCTTGACGACGCAACTCTACTTCGGATTGCCAAAACTTGCGCACTTCGGCGCATACTTTGGCGCGCTCGTGCTCGGCGCCGTCGTGCTGCTCAAAACGAATCTCATCAAGCCGTTCCAGAAAGCGCGACTGCTCGTGTTCTTGAACCCGAAGCTCGATCCGCAGGGCGCCGGTTACAATCTGAATCAATCGAAGATCGCTGTCGGCAACGGAGGATGGTTCGGTCAAGGTTTGCATCATGGGACGCAAACGCAACTGAACTTCGTTCCGGAACACTCTCGCGATTTTGTCTTCACGGTTCTAGGCGAAGAATTGGGATTCGCGGGCGCGCTGCTGCTGCTCGTACTTTACTCGGTCATCATCGTCGGCGGAATACGGGCCATGCTGGTCGCGCGCGACCGCTTCGGGTATCTACTGGCCGCCGGCCTTGTCGCGATGCTGGTCTTCCATATCATGGTCAATATCGGTATGACGATCGGCATCATGCCGATCACCGGCATTCCGTTGCCCTTCATGTCCTATGGCGGTTCGGCGATTTTGACCGACTACGCAGCGATCGGCATTTTGCTGAACATCTACTCTCAGAAGGATCGCGGCGTTCTGGGCAACGCATAGCGGCAATATGCAAAAGCACAATGTGAATTCGCGACGCGACTTCTTCGCGGTGTTGGATTCGGCCAAACAAAGTCAAACCGCCGTCATGACGCTGCAACCGGGTCAAGAAAGCGGGGAGAAGGGCAACGAGCACGCGCAAAGCGATCAGGTGCTCTACGTGATTTCGGGCGAACTCAAGGCCGAGATCGGCTCGGAGAGTGCGACCTTGCACACAGGTGACGTGGTGATCGTGCCGGCCGGCGCGCCACACCGCTTTCGCAATAGCGGAAAGTCGCCGGCGCAGACGCTGAATGTCTACGCACCTCCCGCGTACTGAAGGTCCGTTCTCCGGGCGGCTGGAAAGCGGGAATTAACCGGTGGATCCATTTGTATGGTCCGACCGGTTGAAGATTTAGAGAGTTTAGAGTTAGGGAGCCCGCAGGGCTCGCATGATGGAAGCCGCGTCCACGCCGCCCAGCTTCGGTGAACGAAGCAGTTGCGTTGCGGCCGTCCTCGATGGACGTAAGAATCGGACGCGTAGCGACCACGCGAGTCGCGACTCTTGAAGACCTGAAAGGTTTAGGTAAATTTTGTCAACGGAGATTTTGATCTCCAGCGACCCGTGGGAAAACCGGGTTGCCATCCTTGAGGATGGCAAGCTGAGCGAGATCTATGTCGAGCGCGAAGAGCGCGTCATCGGCTCAATCTACAAAGGAAAAGTTCAAAACGTTTTGCCCGGCATGGGCGCCAGCTTTGTCGACATCGGTCTGGGGCGAAACGCATTTCTGTACGTCGACGATATCAACAAGACACCGTTAAACATCGGCGACGTCGAAATCACCCAGGGACGCAGCGGATTCACGATCAGCGAGAAGGTCAACCGCGGCGACGACGTTCTCGTACAAATCGTCAAAGAGCCGCGCGGCCTCAAAGGCGCGCGCGTCAGCACGAACATCTCGCTGCCGGGACGTTATTTGATCCTGATGCCGACCGGAAAATACAGCGGCGTCTCCCGCAAGATCGAGTCCGCGGAAGAGCGCAACCGCCTCAAAGCGATCATGAAGCGAATTCGACCGGAAGGCATGGCGACCGTCGTGCGAACCGCGGCGGCAGGCGCGAGCGAAGCCGAATTGATCGCCGACCTCGGCGTCATGATCCGGATGTGGCATGGCATCCTCGAGAGCTATAAACGCGCGCCATCGCCGAGTCTCTTGCACAAAGACATGAACCTTGTCTTCAAAGCCGCCCGTGATTTCATTACGGCTGACGTCGATCGCGTGTTGATCGATGATGACGAGGAGTATCGGAAAGTTCGCGAGTTCTTGCAGCTGCTCGGGCCGCAGTATCTGGACCGCGTCGAGCACTACAACTCCGGCCGCTCGCTGTTCAAAGATTATAAGGTCGATGAAGAGCTGCACAAATTGATGCGCCCCAAGATCAACTTACCGTCCGGGGCTTCAATCGTCATCGAGTCAACCGAAGCGCTGACCGTCATTGACGTCAATAGCGGCAAGTTCACCGGCGGTAAGAACTTGGAAGATACGATCGTTAAGACGAACGTTGAGGCGGCAGCCGAAATCGCGCGTCAGGTGCGCCTGCGCGACATCGGCGGCATCATCGTCTGCGACTTCATCGACATGAACTCGGAGAGCTCTCGCAATAAGGTGATCGCGACGCTCGAAGAGGGGCTGCGCAAAGACCGCACGCGCGCTACGATCCAATCCTTTTCGAACCTTGGACTGCTTGAGTTCACTCGCAAGCGCATCGGCAGAGATCTAGGCTCGCAGTTGCGTGGCAGCTGCCCGACGTGCGCCGGCCTGGGAAGTGTTCTTTCATCGCAGTCCGTTGCGATCGACACGTTCCGCCAAATACGCGAGCAATACGGCGGCAAAGCGAACGGGGATGGTTCAACAAGCAAAGTGTCCCATCCGATCGTCGTGGACGCCTTTCCGACCGTCGCCGCGCAGCTCGAATATTGGTACGGCGAAGAATGCAAGCAGCTCACGGAAGAGATTCAGACGTCAATCCATCCGCGCGTTGACGCGCTTCTGCATCCGGAGCGCACGAAGATACACGCGTTGCCAAATGCCGCAGCATTACCCGCCGGCAAACTACGTGTCGGTGACGAGCATGAAGTCGACGTCCTCAATATGCGGCTTCCGAATGCGACCTCGGCGGTCACCGTGATCGACGGACGGCTCGTCGAAGTCGAAAACGGCGCCAGCTACGCCGGTCAAACAATTCGGGCCCGCATCATCGACGTTGCCGACGACAGCGCGCTTGCCGAGCCGCTCGGCGTGCCTGCGGCGGCGAGCAAACGGAAGCGTCGCACGAAGCGCGCCGCTGCACCGACGAAAGTTGAAGAGGCGCGCCAGTTGCGCGAGCTCGCCGAAGAGGCTGCAAAAGGCGCGAGCAGTCGCGCGGCGATCGGCATCTCGACTGCCGCCGAGGCGGAAGTTGAAGAAGCCGAAGTCAAGGAAAAAACTGCCGCGACCGTTGAGGGTGAAACGATCGTCGTTTCACCGGGATCACCGGGGCGACGCAAACGCCGCCGCCGCCGTCGTGGACGAGGCGCCGATACGGCGCAGGTCGGCATTCCGGTGGAAAGCGCTGAAGCACAAGTCGCAGCGACGCAACCCGAAACGCCGAGTCGCGAGCAGAGCGAAGGACCGCGTCGTCGTCGCCGACGCCGGCGCGGACGTGGAGGCGAGCGCCGCATCGAGCAACCGGATCTCGGCGCCGCGATGCCGGACCGCCATATCTTCCGCGTTGGAACGCACGGCGACGCTGAAGCGACCGGACGCACCGCGCCGCGCGAGCCGATCCGATCGCTTGCGCCTTGGAACCGACGCCCGACGCCACCAGCAGTCGAACCACCACCACCCTCGTTAAGCGTTCCCGCGGAACCAGCCAAGGTGACGAAGCCTGCGCGTCGCCGCCGTGCCGCCTCGGCGCCGGTTACGGTCGGCGGCGAACTCGAAGCATCGACGATCGCCGCATTGACGTCGGCGGATCAGTCGGCAAAGCTGAATCGCGGACGCAAGAAATCGAGCGCGACGGCCTCGCGCAAGAAATCGTCCACGCCGAGAGCCTCCCGACGCAAGAAGAACGACGCTAGTTCGACGACACCTCAGTAAAAAAAGACGGCGATACTACAGTGTCACGCTGAGCTTGTCGAAGCGCCGCGACTATTTCAGCGTCCGCTGTTACGGGCTAATCTTGGCGACGGGGTTCTCACCGTACCCAATCGCGTAAACATCGCCTCTGGATGATGTCTTAAGCGATGTGGCATTGAGTCGTGGAACGATTGTGTATTCTTCAAATCGACTGCTTCTCGGATCAAAGATACCAACGATTCCGTCCCGTTCCAAGACATAAACTTTTCCGGAGCCCGATACTGCAATCGAGATCGTCTCTTGCGCAGGGAAGATCGGGAACGCCATCCGTACGGCGCCGAAGCGAGCCCATCCAAGGTCAGCGATGCGAGGTCCGTTAGACCAAGATTGGTCCTGCACGAACCATGCATTGATGCCATCTTGCGAGACCGTGAAGTGAGCTGGGCGCTCGCGCGCGCCCTGACGTACCTCGAAGCTTCTCCCATCAGACGTCAGCGCACCGATGAATCCATTGCCGGCGTCACTGTAGTAGACGGTGCCTTGACTATCGATCGCGATGTTGGAGGCGACGGCGCCATTTTGAAGGTCGCGCCACAGCATCGATCCGTTAGGATCGAGCTCGACAATGCGATGAAATTGCGAATCGCTAACGAACAACGTTTCGCCGGCGTTGCTAAGCGATCGAATAGTTCCCGGAATCCGATACGTCGTTAGTTTTCCTAAAGCATCAACGTGCTCGATCGGGTCACCAACTGCGAGCCAGACTCCGCCCGCATGATCCGCACTTACGTAGCTGCCGCAGGCGGAGCTTAGACTGACCTGAAAGCGCGCTAACACTCTTCGCGAAGAGACATGCCAGACGGTGCGGTCGTACCAAAACCACATTGTTCCGTCGTTGTCGAACGTTGAAGCATCCCAACGGTCGGGCAAGGCCCAATAATCGGTTTTGCTAGCGATCTTCTTAGGTGGCGCCGGTCTCGCCGCAAAAGACGGCGGTTCGCATGCTCGTGCAATCGAGGAGGAAAGTAAAAGCAGCATCGCTGCAACGGCTAAGTAGCGCACGCGTCCCACCTCCTAAAATGCAAAACGCGTGTCGGGGTTGCGCGTGACAATCAATAAAGAAAACGGCGACTGGAAAGTCGCCATCTTCGTGTTTAGCGGTGCTGCGTTATTGCGGAGTCGGTGACGGCGCGCCGCTCTGGCGAGCGATCTTGTTTTGTAGAAACGCGACCGCGGCTTGCAGTTGCGTGTCCTTCTCGAGATCGCCGTAGCGCGGGCTCTTGTTCTCTTCCGTCGTGATGTCCGGCTGGATTCCGACGCTGTTGATGTCGCGATTGCGCGGCGTTAAGTATCGCGCCGTTGTGATCTTGACCGCAGAGCCGTCGGGCATCGGGTAAATC
>JAFARW010000154.1 GCA_019245275.1 Vulcanimicrobiota bacterium | reverse complement strand
CTCAGTTTGAACGAGACATCCGAGTTTTTGAACCGGTGTTCAAAGGAGAGGTCTGCGTTCGTTGAGACCGCCGGCTGGACTCCATGGAACGGCGTCGTGTATCCCAGACCAAAGAAGTTCTGGAAGTCGAAGCTCGCCGCACCTTGGGCCGAGGCGTTCAGATACTGAACGGTTGCCGTGTTGAACGGATTGGCATAACGTCCGATGGAGAGCCGAAGCACATTGTCCGGATCGAACGTGTACGTTCCGCTGAAACGCGGCTCTAGCTTAGTGACCGTATAGCTCGGAGGCGATATGTTCGAGTAGAGCAGCGCTCCGTTTTGACCGTTGGGATGCAAGGTTGGCTTCCCCGAGATCGGTGAGTTCGGGCAAGTCAATCCACTGAACAACGGCGGCAGGTTGAACGGTACAGGATTGCCGACAACCGGCGCATTGCCGTTAGCCGGATCGTAGCAGAAGTCGTTCTGCGCCGCTTTGAACCAGAAGTTGAAGTCTGGCCCACTTGACGGAAGCATGTCATACTCGAACTGCTCGAGCCGCGCGCCCAAGTTGATTAGGAGCTTGTCGTTCGGCCGCCATTGGTCGGTTAGCGAGTAGGAGCTGAACTTCGGTGTAACCTTGTTCAGTGTCCCAGTCGGTCCAAGCGACGTAACCGTGTATTGAGCACCGGCTAAAGCCGCCTGACCTACGATCGCGTGAGGTGCCGGGTTGTTCAACCGGCCACGAGTTGCGTTTGCGAAGCAAGCGTCTAGTGCTCCCGTCGCGGTGTCGTAGCAGTTGCCGTTGGCATCGACCAGGCTCGATACGCGGGGATTCGCGCCAATTGCGAACGTTGAGTTATTGAAGCGCGAAACGTTGGCCGTCGTGAAGTTGGCCGTTGCCTGCAGCAGGTGCTGCGGGTTGATCTGGTCGGCGAATTGCAGCTCGCCTCCCTTCGTGTGGGTGATCAACTCGTAGTCGAAGGAATAAGGCGCGAACAAGATGTTCGGGCCACCGAAGTTCAGGGCCGCTGCCGTCGGCGCGTTCTGCAGCCAATCGGAGTAGAACGAGTAGCCGAAGAACCGCAAGTAAGCATTTGAGCCCATGTTATGCGTGTACTGGAACTTGACGATCTGGGCGTCGTTCTCCACGGCGTCGCGCAGATTCGTTGGAATCGGCGCATCGAACGTTCGATTCGTCGGCGAGCTTGGGAAGAAGAAGGTTTGAGAAGGCAGCGTTCCGCCAACCGGTATGGTCTGCCCGAACGAAACGCCATTGCCGACGATGTTTGAATCGATCCAATGAGGAACAGCCGGTGTGCAGCCTCCCGGTCTCGTCGGGCCGCAACCGCCAAGTTGCGCCTGCAAGAACGGCAAGCCGCCGTAGTCGTTGATGCTCGTTAATGCGAAGCTGCGCAGGAACGATCCGTTGTAGAGCAATTGAATGTCATCTCGACCGGAATCGTTGTGATGCGGAATCGCGATGTGGATGTTCGCCACCGATTCGCGATCCTGAACCAGCCCGGTCGGTGCCCCCAGAGCCGTTGGGAATGGCCCACCTTGGCAGCCCGCGTCGAGCGCCCCAAGTCCTGCCCGCGGATCCGTACCATCTGGATTACAATACGGAACAGCACTCTGCAAGAACGGCACTAAGGTTGTTGCGCCGAGACCCGTATTAGGTGGCTCAATGTTCGGCAACAAGGAGCCGCCGTCGAACTGGTCGACGAAACGTTGCTGCTGATCGTAGCCAAGCAGGCCGACGTAGTATGAGAACATACGATTCGGCGTTGCTCCGCCCGCTTCACCATGAAGCGCGTGGTAGTAACTCGGGCTGGCGAGGCCCACTTCACCCGTGCCGAAGCCCGGATAGGTTCCGGTTCGGATCACTTGGTTGATGAAACCGCCGACAGTAGAGGATGACGACGCCGCTTGTGCGCCGCCGGTATAGACTTGGAGTTCCTGCTGGCCGAGGTTCGTTAACGTGTTCGCATTGTAGTTGTCGAACGCACGGTTGACGGGAACGCCGTCGAATTCATAGCCGACCTGCGAGTAGCTGGCGCCATGAATGTAGATCTGTTGCCCCCAACCCATGCCGCCGTAGCTAACCATCACACCGGGTTGCGATGCGACCGCAGAGTACGCGCTGTTCAGGTTGGTGCCGCCGCCAATCGCGCCGACCTTTGTAGCCGTCGCCGCATTGACGGAATAAACGTCACTCGTCGTGCCCGATTTGACGAGGTCATTCGCCGCCTTGGAGGTGACGTGACCGATTTCGGTGATCGAGTGCTCGGTGTGTAAGGCAACGGACACCGTGTTGTCTGCAAACACAGTGACGCCGCCTTGGGACACCGGATTGTATCCATCTTTCTTCATTGAGACGGTGTACGTATCCGGGCCAAGCGTCAGGAACACAAAGTGTCCTGAAGCGTCCGTCGTGGTCGTTGAAGTCCCTGATGCAGCAGAAGCCGTCACCGTTGCGGCTACAACGGGTGCTCCTTTTTCATCAAAGACGTTGCCGCTGATCCCGCCTGTCGTTCCGGCCAGTGCCCACGTTACCTGGCCGAGAACTAGAGCAATCATCAGTGTCAACGCCACGCCGGACTTTCGAAGCAATTGTTTCATGCTTGAAGTCCTTTGTGGAGTGTTGTTGCGGTGCAAATGCACCGCTCCGGAATTTCGACTTACTCAGGGCGATAGCCGACGCAATGTCACAAAGACGGCATTTGGAAGGCTTAAGATTAAAAGTGCCGCGATCGCTTTGAGTGGCTGAGAAAGCAGCGAAGCCGGAGACGAAAATCGTCTTCCGGCTTCGACTACGTTACCACTTACCACAAATGGCAAATAGCGACTAATACGCGGGCTGTAAGTCTACCTTTTGATTGGCAGAAGCACGGCAGTAAGGGAATTTTTGAAACATGATGTGCTTCCGGGCGTACCTAGTGTAGGCTTGGAGGTACACATGCGGAGCTATCGATTATCGGCAGCATCGGCACTTCTGTTTGCATCGATCGCGCTGCTTGGGCGCGCCGCGGGCGCGCAGACGGACTCGAAAACGCTAACTGTCGATCAATGGCGAGCCGATCTCCAGTACCTCGCCGAACAGATGCCCCGCCGCCACAAGAATCTGTTTCACACGATGACACCGGAGGCGTTCCACGCCGCCGTCGCACGGCTCGATGCGGACATCCCTCATTTGAATGCGGATGAAATAACAGTTCGCCTAAATCAGCTGGCCGTTTTGCCTGAAGATAGTCACACCGGGGGCCATGGACTGCCACACGAGCGATGCTTTCCGTTGCGTCTACGGCATTATGATGACGGCATCTACGTTGAAAGCGCCCCGCCTCAATATGCGCCAGCAGTCGGTGGTCGTCTGATTACGATCGCAAACACTCCCGCCGAGACAGCTTATAAAATGATGTCGACGCTCGTAGCACACGACACCGGCAATCCCGGGCTGCTCGAAGTGCTCGGCCCCGTGATGATGACGTCCGGCCACATTCTACACGGCATGGATTTAACGCCATCGGCCGATAGCGCTACGTTCACCATAGTGAATAAGGGAAAGCGCATCAATTTGGATCTGGCGCCTTCGATGCCATTTGAAACGCTTTACGGGCACGTTCCGATCCCGGGCTGGGTCGATGCACGGCCCCTTAAAACACCGCCAACGTGGCTCTTGCATCCCGAGAAGACATTTTGGTGGACGTATTTACCGGCGCAGAAGATCTTCTACATTCAGTTCAATGAAGTAGCCAATGCGCCGCATGAAGCGGTCGCTCACTTCTTTGAGACGACCTTTGGTAAGGTAAGAAAACTGCCGGTCGACAAACTCGTGCTCGACATCCGCGCGAACTGGGGCGGAAATAACTTTCTGCTTAAACCAATCATTGTAGGCTTGATTCGGCTGCCGGCGATCGATCGACCAGGGCACCTGTTTGTGGTTACGAGCCGCAACACGTACTCCGCCGCGCAAAACCTTGTCAATCGCCTGGAGTTCTACACGGACGCGATCTTCGTCGGTCAGCCGACGGGCCAGCATGTCAATTCATACGGCGACCCAGTACCCGCTATCGTGTTACCGAACAGCG
>JAFARW010000122.1 GCA_019245275.1 Vulcanimicrobiota bacterium | reverse complement strand
GTGCACGCACGCCGTTCGGCAATCTCAACGGCGCGCTTTCGGACTTGACCGCAACGGATCTCGCGACCCATGCCTCTGGAGCGGCCATTCAGCGCAGCGGCGTATCAGCTGAGCGCATCGACGACATCGTTTTCGGCAACGTGATGCAGACGAGCGCCGATGCGATTTATCTCGCGCGCCATGTCGGGCTGCGCTGCGGAATTCCGATCGCAACGCCGGCGCTCACACTCAATCGTCTGTGCGGAAGCGGCCTGCAAGCGATCTTGACGGCCGCAAATTCGCTATTGCTCGGCCAATCGACATACGCGCTTGCCGGGGGTGCCGAATCGATGAGCCAAGCACCGCACGTCATTCGCGGCGCGCGCAAAGGACTGGCGCTCGGCGCCGGCAAGCTCGAAGATTCGCTTTGGGAAGCACTGACCGATTCGTACAACGATATGCCGATGGCGATCACTGCCGAAAACCTCGCGGAACGCTACAAGATTTCGCGCGAAGATTGCGATGATTTTGCCTTGCAGAGCCAAGAGAATGCCGTGGCTGCGCAGCGCGGCGGCTACTTCGCAGAAGAAATCGAGCCGATCGCGGTTCCCGGACCAAAGGGAACGCAAACGATGGTCGATCGTGACGAAGGCCCACGTCCCGGATTGACAATGGAACGTTTGGCGAGCTTGCCGGCACGCTTTAAGAAAGGCGGCGTCGTGACTCCCGGCAATGCGAGTGGCATCACGGACGGTGCCGCGGCAGTCATCCTCACGACTCGCGAGCAAGCTGAAAAAGACGGTGTCGAGTGGCTCGGCACGTTGGTCACCGGCAGCGTCGTCGGAGTCGATCCGGACATCATGGGAATCGGTCCGGCCTTTGCGATTCCGCGCGCGTTACAGCGCGCGGGGCTTGCGCAAACAGATCTAAACGTTATTGAGATCAACGAAGCATTTGCACCGCAGGTGTTGGCATGTCTGGCAGAGATGTCGCAGTCACGTGCCGGCATGCGGCTGAATCCGCACGGAGGAGCGATTTCGCTTGGGCATCCGCTCGGCGCTTCGGGCGCGCGGCTTGCGCTGACGACGCTGCACGATTTGCGACGAAACGGCGGCGGGTACGGCATCGCATCGGCTTGCATTGGAGGCGGCCAAGGCATTGCAGCAATCTTCTCAACGAACTAAGGCGCCGTGGTGGCGAGAGAGAGCGCGGATTTGGGATCTGCTTGCCGCTCTCGTCATCGTCTTTGTCCTGTGGAAGTTGTTGATTGCACCGCGTTCGATGCCGATCGCAGCCGCGCGACCCGCGCCGCACGTGGTTCTCAGCACGCTCGACGGTAAGGCATTCACGTTGACCGCTCATCGCGGCCGAATCGTCTTCTTAGATTTCTTCGCCTCCTGGTGCACGCCGTGTAAGGCCTCTTTGCCGCTCGTCGCGCGTTTCGCGCGCCGTCATCCGGAAGTGGACGTTGTCCCGGTCGACGTCGGCGAAACACCGCGCATCGCGGCGCACTTCGCGCGCGAAGTCGGGCTAAAAAGCGTCGCGCTGGATCGGGATCAGATAGCAGCGTCCTGGTTCGGCATCGTTGGATTTCCGACAATGGTTGTCGTCGATCCGCGAAGCCGCGTACGCGCCACGTGGCCCGGCCTGAATCCGGCGATTAGCCTGAACATGGCCAACGCGGAGTCACAACTAATCCGCAACTAAGGGCCCTTCGACACTTCGACCAGCTCAGTGCAGGCTGAGCTCAGGGTGACAGTTACTTGCCTTTCCAGTTGGGCGGGCGCTTTTCGAGAAATGCGCTCGTCCCTTCGCGAAAATCTTCCGTCGTCACGAGCGTGCCGAAGTTGAGCGCTTCGAGTGAAAGCGCATCGGCGAGCGGCAGATGTGCGCCTTCGTTGATCACACGTTTGCATGCCTGAATCGCGAGCGGCGCTTTGCTTGCAATTGTCTTTGCGAGTTTGACGGCCGCCGGCAGTAGGTCGTCACGCGCAACGACTCTCTCAACGAGGCCGACTTGCAGCGCCATTTGGGCGTCGATCGTGTCACCGCTTAGGCACAGAAACATCGCGAAGCCCTTGCCGACGAGACGCGTCGTGCGCTGCGACCCGCCGTAGCCAGGGATCAATCCCAAGTTGACTTCTGGCTGTCCAAACTTCGCGTTCTCACCCGCAATCCGAATATCGCCTGCCATTGCAAGCTCGCAACCGCCACCAAGCGCGAATCCGTTGATCGCCATGATCACCGGCGTTCGCATGTGTTCGATGAAGAGCGTCAGATCTTGCCCGTACTTTGCTTTCGCAGCGCCTTCGAGCGCATTCTCGATTGCGTTGAGTTCGCCGATGTCGGCTCCGGCCGCGAATGCGCGATCGCCTGCGCCTGTGATCACGATCGCCCGAATCTGCTCGTCGACTTCGAGCTGCTCCAGTGCCGTTCGTAATTCGCCGAGCAGCTGGGCATTCAGAGCATTAAGAACCTTCGGCCGATTGAGCGTGACCGTTGCGACGTGCTCGTCGCGTTCGACGAGAATCGTTTCAAACGTCGTAGCGCTAGCCGCCGTAGTCATAGAAGCCTTTCCCAGATTTTCGCCCGTACTGTCCCGCGAGCACCATCCGTTTGAGCAGCGTCGGCGGCGCCATCAGCGGGTCCTTGAATTCGTCGAACATGATTTGAGCGATGTAGTAGGTTGTATCGAGGCCCACGAAATCCAGCAACTCGAGTGGCCCCATCGGATAACCGCATCCGAGTTTCATCCCTTTGTCGATGTCTTCGCGCGTTGCCAAGCCTTCTTCGTACACGCGGATCGCATACAGCAAATACGGCACCAGCAGCCGATTGACGATGAATCCCGGCGTATCTTTGGCGAGGATCGGCTCCTTGCCAAGGCGGCGCGCAAATTCATAAAGTGCATCGATCGTCGCTTGACTGGTCGCGATCGTCTTCACGACCTCCACGAGCTTCATGATCGGCACGGGGTTGAAGAAGTGCAGGCCGGCGACGCGATCCGGGCGCTTCGTGGCGGCAGCAATTTCGATGATGCACAAGCTCGAGGTGTTCGAGCAAAGGATTGCCTCGGCGCCTAACAGATCATCCAGCTGCTTGAACAGCTTCACCTTCGCGTCCACGTTCTCGATAATCGCCTCGATTATGAGATCGCAATCCTTAAGGTCCGTTAATGAAGTCGTGGCGGCGATGCGACCAAAAGCGGCGTCGCGGTCGCTGCGTGAAAGTTTCTCCTTCTCGACGAACTTATCGAGGGATTTCGCGATGCTTGCCATTCCTTTCTGCAAGGGAGCGTCGGCGATCTCCATCAGTGCAACATCAAAACCGCCAACCGCGCATGTCTGCGCGATGCCGTTTCCCATCAAGCCCGCGCCGCACACACCGACTTTGCGGATCTCTGTCATGAAAAAACCTTACTGCCGCTGGGTTGCCGCCCCCTTTCGGCGTTGCTATACTTAATGGATGCGAACGGCTTACCACTCAGCTCTTGAAGCAACACGTCTCGATGTCGTACGGCTCGGCGCGCTTGTCGCCGATGCGATTCAGACGGCGGTTGAAGCGTTGGAGAAGCGCGACGCTTCGGGCGGCGCGCGCGTCGTTGCCGGTGATGACGGCGTCGATGACCTGCGGCGAAAGATTGAGGCATCGTGCATCGAGCTGATCTGGAAGCAGCAACCGGTCGCGGGAGAGCTACGCGCGATCGCGGCGATGCTGGAGATTGCGACGGACCTCGAGCGCGTCGGCGACTACGCAGTCGAGATCGCGAAGAACGCAATCAAACTGGCGGATGTTCCGCTACGTCCGGCCAAAGTCGAGATCGATCACATCGGCGGTGCCGCGCACGCGATGCTCGTCGATGCAATGCGCGCCTACACGGACGAAGATGACAAGTTGGCGGAACGCGTGATCGAAAGCGACGACGTAGTCGATAAACTTTACAAACGTGGCATCAAAGCGTTGCGTGAAGAGATGCAGGCGGATCCAGCGCTTGTGCGCGCGGGAACGCGGATGCTGTTTGTCCTAGCAGCGCTCGAACGCGTCGGGGACCGAGCGCAAAACATCGCTTGGCATACGAAGGTCATGATCGGCGCTTGAAGACACCCCTCGATCGTGCCCTCTTTCCGGTTACCGAACATTTCAATTATCTCAATCACGCCGCCGTAGGGATCTTGCCGATACCGGTGCGCGATGCGATCATTGAGTTCGTCGATGCGCATGCGACGACCGGAATCGTGGGCGTCTGGCCGTACGATCTACGGTTGACGGAGTACCGCTCCGAGATCGCACGTTTCATCGGCGCGGATGCTGAAGAAATCGCGGTTCTACGCAATAGCGCGGACGGCGCAAATGCGATCGCGGCCGGATTGCGGTGGGAGCCGGGCGACGAAATCATCCTGGGCGACAACGAGTTTCCTTCGAATGCCTACCCATGGCTTGCGTGCCGCGATCTTGGCGCCAAGGTCCGCCTGATCGAAACGGAACGCGAGCGATTAACTCCGGACGTGCTGCGCAAGCACATATCGAAGCGAACGCGGGTCGTCACGGTCAGTTGGGTCAGTTTTATGGACGGCTATCGCCATGATTTGGCTGGGCTGGCAGAAGTCGCCCACGACCACGGGGCACTCTTGTGTGTCGACGTGATGCAGTCGCTCGGCGCCTTTCCGCTCGACGTGCGCTCAACCGGTGTCGACGCTGTTTACGCCGGCGGGGCGAAGTGGCTGATGGCGCTGCAAGGCGTCAGTTTTCTCTACGTTCGTAAGGCGCTGATCGACCGGTTACGATTAGCTGCCCCGGGATGGCGCTCGGCGGCAAATCTGTGGGATTTTCTGAATTACGAGCAAGCGCCGGTCAATGATGCCTCGCGATTCGAGGGCGGAACGGTTAATTTTGTCGGCGCGCTCTCGCTAGCGAAAGCGATCGAAGTGCTCGCCGCGCCGGGACGTCGGATCGCGGAGCACGTCTTGGAGTTGACGGATCGGCTGTGCGACGGTTTGCAGAGAATGGGCGCTGAGATCGCAAGCGACCGGAGTCCCGAAACTTCGTCGGCCATCGTGACGTTCAAGTTACCGCAGCACGATCCGATCGAGCTGGGCAGAATTTTGCAGAAAGAGAAAATTATTACCACCTATCGTACGAACGGCGTTAGAGTCTCGCCCCACGGCTACAACACCGAACGAGAAATCGACGATCTCTTGACAGCCGTAAGCGAAGCAACGCCGCTCGCGGCGGCAACGTAAGTCCGATGCTCGGGCTAATTATGACTCTAGCGATCGACAGCGCAGCGGTGACCCCGCCGCCCGGCACATATCGCTATGAAGCCTTTATCGGCAAAGGCTCCGTCGGCGGAACGGCTGTGACGCTGAGCAATGAAGCGCAAGGCTTCAAGATCACGGAGGCGAGCACGTCGCATCTTTCAAACGGCGATACGCGCTCGAATGCGACGCTGCTTCTGACCCCGAATTTGATTCCGGTCACGTACACGTCGTCGTACAAGGTGCAAGAAGACTCGATGCAGATGGAGACTTCATTTGACGGTCGCACCGCGACGGTCACCGCCGGAACCGACAAACGGACGTTTCAACTCGGCGGAAGCAGTAAGAGCTTCATCATTTTGGACAACGCGTCGATGGCCGGCTTTCTGATATTGCCGGCTCAGATGCGGGCGTGGAAAGACGCCGATACGACCGCGCTGGTTCCGGCGGTCGGCTCACAAGCGTTCTTGAGCGTCTTGCACGGTGTCTCGCCGCAACGCCCGGCAACATTGCCCGCACCGGACACCAGTCTTTCATTCGAGGGTGAAACGCCGTTTGTTGAATGGTACGATCCGAATACGCTGATCGTCGACGAGGTCGACGTTCCGGGCCAAAACCTCCGCATCGTCCGGCGGCGCTAGTTTCCGTTATCCGATAAAATGCACGACGCCATGACTGCATCAGTCATGCCGTGGATTAGCCGTTTATCTGCCGGTGCAACCGTCGCGAGGATGCCGCCGAGCTCGACGCGATCGTTGACGGTGAAATAGTACGGGCAGAGTCGCACGCGCCCGTCGAACGTCTTGATCTCATCGGTTTGCGGATCGAAATAACTCTGCTGGATTCGTTTCCCTTTGTAAAAGCGCTGTAGAACTCGCGGAGTTTTTGCGTACTGGTCGAGTGCTTCATGTAGCGTCGCAGCCCACTCGTCTTTCGTCAAATCGTTTGCAACACGCACGCCGCGCGATCCCCAAGCGAGCTCGGAGAATCCAGATGGCTTGACGACAAAGTCGCGCTCGGTTTTGCTCGCCTTAAGCAGCTGCATCCAATCATTGACGGTCTCGCCCATAACGGACAAGTCCGCAATAACTGCCTGCGGCGGAAGCGGTCGCGGATCGATTACCCATGTCTCCGGAAAGAGCGTTCGCAGGCGTTGGAGCACATCGTTGCCGAGTTCGGCTTTCCAAAGATTCGTGAGCGTCGGGTTGTGGAGCAGCGCGAACGCCAATTTTTCCTCGAGCTGCGCCTTCGGAGGCGGCGTCATCCGCACGCGTTGGTGGCGCGCAGCGTAAAGCATCAACTCTTGCTTTGGGACGTTCAGCAGATCAAAGAGTTCGAAGTTGCGATACAGCGCATCGATTTTTTGCTCGCGTCCATCGGGCAAGCGAACGAAAAGAGCTTCCTCGGTGAAAACGATGTCTTGGGGCGCGCAGAGATACGCTTCGAGGATCTCTTCGCGACGCAGAGTTTCGCAAAGCCAGCTCATCTCCGGCCGGTAGTCGCGCGATTCTTCCGAAACGACCACCGCCACAGTCGGCGTTGCAGAGCCCGTCAGCGCCTTGAACATTTCGCCGAAGCGTTGAGGAACGCCGTACGATCCGCCGACGCTTTCCATGCCGAGTTTGCAATACGCCTCAGCCATCGCTCCGACGAATCCCATTCCGCCCGGGACGCTATCGAGTTCGGATGCAATCATGCCGTCGTCGGTGAGGATCAAGTCCGGCCGGATCACGCCAGGCAATTCAGCTTTGAAGCGATTCTGTCGAGAGAGGCGGACGATGTGTTCGGGCTTACCTTGATCGAGGTACTCGGCGATGAAACCCGGCGCGGTGCCGCGTGCGCTTCGGATATAGACCGCGTTGAGCGCCTTATAGAAAGCGAGCAGATCGTTGCCGATCCGCAGGATCTTCTCGTAAGTCACGGGCGACAATGCGAACGGCTCGGGAGCTACGCGCCACGGTACCTTCGCATCACTGTCTTCGACTTTGAAAAGACCGGGGGGAATCGTTTCGTAAAGGAAACGCGCTTGCTCTCGAGCCGTGAGATTCGGTTGAAATGCCGTACAGCCCATCGTGTTGCTATCGACAGCCTTCCGGTATCTTCGAGGAGTTAAATGCGATATATCGCCGGCGCATCATCGTTT
>JAFARW010000117.1 GCA_019245275.1 Vulcanimicrobiota bacterium | reverse complement strand
ACCATGTCCGATTTGCTTACGGTGGGCGAGGTCGCGACGCGCAGCGGCGTCGCCGTGTCAACGATCCACTTCTACGAAGCCAAAGGCCTGATCCGCAGCGAGCGCAACAAAGGCAATCAGCGCCGCTTCGAGCGCGCGGAGCTGCGTCGAATTGCGATCATCCGGGTTGCGCAACGCGCCGGCATCTCGCTCGGCGAAATCCGCGACGCGCTCGCAACGCTGCCAACGAAGCGCACCGTCTCTGCGAAAGATTGGGCGCGCATGTCCAATCGGTGGAAGAACGAACTCAACGGCCGCATCGAGCGCCTTGTGGCGCTACGCGATCAGCTCGGCGACTGCATCGGCTGCGGTTGTTTGTCGATCGACAGTTGCCCGCTGCGAAACCCGATGGATGTCCTTGCTAACGAGGGACCCGGCCCGCAGCTGCTCGACTTTTAGGCTTTGTAGTTTTTGTCTAGGACGTAGATGTTAACCGTGTCACGCAAGACGCCGTCAACATCCATCGCGTCAGCCGTTTCCGGTGATTGCAAAATGCTTGGAGATTGCCCAGATCATCGGTCTCAAAGCAGACGGCAACCTGATTAGCGCTAACCCCAAAATCGATCGGTTTCGTCAGCTTCTGGCGTTTGAAAAGATCGCCATGCGTTCGAAAGCTCTCTTCCCACTTCACAGGACCTTTGACTTGAGCAGTAACGACGATCTTAGCCATGTAGCACTCCTTTAAAAGACTCCGGAGGGCCGTCAACGCGGCAGGGCAACGGGGTTTGCGACTCGGCAGAAAAACCTTGCGCCGTAACGATGGGCGGATCGAATTTAAACTCTGTGCGCTGGCGCGCATTAGCGACCATCGCAGGCGCAAACGTGCTTGCGATGGCAACGTGGTTTTCGGCAACGGCCGTAATCACGCAGGTTTCGAGCGCCTACAGCATCGCGCCGCAGAATCAGGGATGGATTACCGCAGCGGTGCAGCTGGGCTTCGTCGCCGGCGCTCTGACGAGTTCGTTTGTCGCGCTGCCCGATGTGATTGCGCCGCGAAATCTCATGCGCATCGGCATGCTTATCGCGGCGCTCGCAAATGTTTCGATTGCGTTCACGCACTCCGTACCGCTCGCGCTCGCACTCCGGTTTTTGACCGGCGCCGGACTAGCGATCGTTTATCCGCCGGCGGTTAAACTGTTGAGCGCTTGGTTTGCGCGCGAGCGTGGAGTTGCCACCGGCATCCTCATCGGCGCACTGACGCTCGGCTCTTTCTCGCCGCATCTTTTTTCCGGCGGCGAAGTCGCATGGCAAGTGGTCATCATTGCGTCGAGCATCCTCGCCTTGATCGGCATTCCCATCATCTCGCTGCTGCCGCCTGCGCCGATTGCACTTCCCTTGGCCAAATTCGAGCTGAATGCTGTTCCAAAGATTCTCAAAGATCGTGGTGTCTTGCTCGCCGATTGCGGTTATTGGGGACACATGTGGGAATTGTACGCCGTCTGGGCGTGGGCGCCGGTTTTCTTTCAAGCGAGTTTGATCGCATGCGGATCGCATGCCAAAGGCGGGCCGTGGATTTTCATTGCCTTCGGTTTGATCGGTGCGGTCGGTTGCATCGTCGCCGGCGTCTTGGCGGATCGCATCGGACGTTCACTGGTCGCCGCAGGCGCGATGATCGTCAGTGGAGCGCTCTCTCTGACGATCGGCTTTACTTTCGGAATGGCGCCGTGGCTCGTCATCACCGCATTGATTATCTGGGGATTTTCCGTGATCGCGGATTCCGCGCAATTTTCGGCTGCGGTAACGGAGCTTGCCGACAGCGCTTACGTTGGAACCGCGCTGACACTGCAAATGGGCATTGGGTTCTTAATCACGCTCGTCACGATCTGGCTAATTGGCGCTGCGCACAGCGCACTCGGGTGGACGCACGTCTTCGCGCTGTTGGCGATCGGGCCGGCACTCGGCGCCTTCTCGATGCTGGCGCTGCGACGCCGCCCCGAAGCCCTAAAGATGGCTCACGGACGTCGCTAGCTAACTCTTCCGGTCCGTCTTGAGAGAGGAGCGGAAGTTCTTATGACCACTGCGCAACAGGCGTCCGGCACCGCGACCCAAGCGAGACCGGAAGCCGAAGGTACCGTCTACAGTCTGCAAGGCGCGTTGCTCGAGGCGTGTTCGTGCAACGTCCTCTGCCCATGCTGGATCGGCGAAGATCCCGATAAAGGCACGTGCGATGCCTTTGTCGCCTACAATTTCGATAAAGGAAAGATCAACGGCGTAGACGTCAGCGGCCTAACCATGGTCAACATCTGTAAGATTCCGGGCAACGTTCTGACCCCGCACAGTTGGAAAGTTCTCATGCTCGTCGACGACAAAGCAACCGACGAACAGTTGCAGGCCCTGCAAGATGCATATTCCGGCAAACTTGGCGGGCCGCTCGCCGATTTGGCGCAGCTCGTCGATGAAGTGATCGCGGTTGAGCGCGTTCCGATTACGCACACCGTTCGCGGAGGTGAAGGCACGCTCAAAGTCGGCGACGGTTTGGTCGACGCCGAGATGGAGCCCTATCGTTCAGGCCAGAATGTGATCACGACGCTGCGCGACTCGATCTTCTCGACGATCCCCGGCTCGCCCGCATACGTCGCGAAAGCCAAGCGGCATGTCGTCAATATTCCGAAACACAACATGCGCTGGTCTTTCGAAGACCGCAATGCGATTCAGGGAGATTACGTCATCAACTACTCCGGCTAGAGATGCTCGGCGCCGCGCCCGCCGGCCGAATATCTCCGTTGATCCTTGCCGCGATCGCCGGCGCATGGCTGCTGGCGATCGTGGCGCAGATCACCGGCTCGGGCAAGCTGATCCACCACGATACGCTGATTGAAGGCGGCCTGCCGATTTGGGTCGCTCTTCTTCTCTTCGTGCTCGCGTGGCAAGCGATGATCGCGGCCATGATGCTGCCGTCCAGTTTGCCGTTGATGCGGATGTTCGCAACGACGTCGGCAAATCAGGCGAATCGCGGCACGGTAATGGCTGCTTTCCTGGGTGGCTATGTTGTGGTTTGGACGATCTTCGGTATTGCGGCGTTTTCCGGAGATATCGTGGTGCATCGGCTCGTCGATCGTTGGAGTTGGCTCGCGGCACATCCGTGGCTGATCGCTGCGGCCGTGCTCGCGCTAGCGGGCGTCTTTCAATTCTCTAAACTCAAAGATGCGTGTTTAACGAAATGCCGGCTTCCCGGGCTTTACTTGATGCAGCACTATCGCCGCGGCGTTGCGGCAGCGTTTGCGCTCGGTCGCGACCATGGGTTGTTTTGCGTCGGTTGCTGCTGGGCGTTGATGCTCGTTAGTTTTGCAGCGGGCTTTGCCAATCTATGGTGGATGGCAGCGCTGACTGCGCTCATGGTGTACGAAAAAATCGGCGCACACGGCAAACGCATCGTGCCGGCCGTTGGCGTCGTCCTGATCATCTGGGCGGCGTTGATCTTGGCGCACCCAGCGTGGCTGCCGCACGCTTTATCGGGAATTTCGTAGGCCGGCTAACGAGTCTCCGAGGGCAGATTCCAGGTCGGGCGCTCACCAAGAGCTACGTACGAGGATCACGCGCGACGGCACGCCAATTGCTTCTTGCGTGATCGAAGTTTTGGCTCGCAATTGGTGGGCTTTTCTGATTCGCGGTCTCGCCGGCGTCATTTTCGGCATCTTGGCTTTCTTATGGCCCGGTATTACGCTTTTGGTGCTGGCGATCATGATCGGCGCCTATGCATTAGTCGATGGCATTTTCGCGCTCGTCGCGGCGTTCTCGCACGCGGGAGCCTCACATCGCGGATGGTTAATCTTCGAAGGCGCGATCGGGATCATACTCGGCGTGTTGATCTGGCTGTATCCGCTGTACAGCGCTGGCTTGTTTGTCTATTTCGTCGCCTTTTGGGCGATTGCAACCGGCGTGATCGAGATCATCGCGGGAATCAGCCTTCGGAAAGTGGTCGCTAACGAGTTTCTCTATATCCTCGCGGGACTCGCATCGATCGTTTTCGGCGTGCTCGTTCTGCGCAATCCGGTTGCCGGCGCACTCGCTGTCGTTTGGCTGATCGCGTTCTACGCGATCATTTTCGGCGTATTGCAGGTCGCGCTGAGTTTTCGTCTCAAAGCGCTTGCTTCGCACCAGAGCAATGCCCCTTAAACTAAGGGCGCAACTCGCCGCCGCCTGCCGCCACTCTTATTCGCTCCCGCCACCGGTATAACGCCAAAAGCGCCCAGAGCGCCTCGATGATTCCGAAGGGCCACGTGCCGGCCAGAAACCCGTAGATCGACGCCGCGACGCACGCAAAAGCGAAGGCCAGTGTAAACACCGGCCCTCGGTTCTCGAATGCATAAAACACCGCCATCGCGCCGACCGCGGCGAAACCGAACAAAGACAGCGCATTCATGCGCCTAGCTTGCATCTTCACAATCGCGGTTCCGCGTTGTACAATAACTAAGGAATTAGTTGATGTCAGCGTACCGGCACTTCGCTCGTTATAAGCAACGCAAGCAGGGACGCTGCTTTGATAACTTTTGATAATTTGGATACGGTTCTCGCCTTCGGAAACTACCGTCTCGATGAGCGCCGCTCACAATTGCTGTGCGACGGCGTTGTTGTGCCGCTTCCTTATAAGGCATTCTCATTATTGCGCACATTGGTCCGGCGCGCCGGCGAGCTCGTCAGCCGTGACGAGTTGGCGAAGCTGGTTTGGGAAGACAAAGCGATCAGTGACGCAACCGTTACGCAACACATCTTCATGTTGCGTTCCGTCCTCAAAGAACGCTCGCATGACAGCCTCTATATTGCAACGGTGCCGCGCCACGGCTACCGATTCATTGCCCCTGTCCACCAGGTCGCGAAAGCCGAATCCGAAGTCGCTTTTGCGGATCGCGACGTCTACCGTGCCCTGATCAAAGGACGCCACTATCTCGAGCGCTCGAACGAGGAGGGCTACAAAGATGGGCTGGAATGTTTTCGGCAAGCGCTCGCGCTCGACCCAAACTCCGCGCTCGGTCACGTCGGGATGGCGAATGCATTTTATGGTCTCGCATCTTACCAATACTGTGATCCCACTTATGGCTTCGGCGAGGCACGCAAAGCGGCGCTCCGAGCGGTCGAGATCGACCCGGCATCCTACGACGCGGAGCGCATCCTCGGTGCGATTCACTTGTGGCACGATTGGGACTTCGAACGCGCGGAAGCGCGGATCTCGCGCGCGCTTGTCTTAAATTCCGTTCACGCACCGTCGCTCAACGCGGCTACTTGGCTCTCAATCGCAACCGTTCAACTGGACAAGGCCCTGCGAAATGCGCAGTCGGCACTTCTGGTCAATCCGTCTTCGCTTCGCTTGCAAGCGACGCTCGGGATCGTCTACCAGTGCCTCGATGAACCCCTCGACGCGGTTCGCCATTTCAGGACGCTGCTGGACATGGACGAGAATTTCACGCTCGCGCGCTACTATTTGGGATCGGCGCTGTTGCAACTCGGCTCTATTGAGGAGGGGCTAAACGAGTTGCGGGCCGTGGTCCAAGTCGATCGGTCCGTGCAGGCGCTTTCGGCACTTGCATATGCGCACGCCGTGCATGGTGACTTCGACGCGGCCGAAGCAATGCTGCAAGAATTATACCGGCTAGCACAGACGCGTTATGTCTCATCGTACAGCATCGCGATCCCACTAGTGGGTTTGCGCCGGTTTAACGAAGCGCTGACGGCATTAAATTTCGCCGAAGAGGAGCGCGCGCCGTGGATGATTCTGCTTCCCGTTGAGCCGCGTTTCGATCCGCTCCGAGAAGACCCCGAATTTCAGCGGCTAACGCACGCGCCGGATCGCCAGATCGCGGCTACAGCTCCCATTGATAAACGTTCCAATTCGAAGTGAACGGCCCGCCGGTGAAGTGTTTTAACGCCGGATTGACCGCATCGATTTGCGGTTGCCAGTAAAAGAAGATCTGCGGAACGTCTCGCGCGAGAAGCCCTTCGATTTTTGCATAGGCCGCCTTGCGCACACCCCGATCGTACGAACCGAGAGCCTGCTCTTGCGCAGCATCCATCTCCGGATTGCAGTAGCGCGTCCAATTGAAACCGTTCGGTGGACGGGCGCTACAAATGAACTGCGCCGAGTTATCCGGGTCGGTGCCGGACTCGAATCCACTCAAATCGATATCGTAGCGGCCGCCGCTTAAGATTCCGCTCGTCCCGCCGGCGAAGAGCATCGAGCCCTGGTATGTCTTGATCGACACCTCGATACCCGCGGCTTTCAAATACGATTGCACGAGTACCGACATCGCGGTATCCGTTGCCGCGCCTTGACGCAATACTAACTCGAGCTGCATGCGCTGTCCGTTCTTGGCGAGGATGCCGTCGGGGCCAGGCTTCCAACCCGCTTCAGCGAGTAGTTGCTTTGCCCTCGCCGGGTCGTAAAGGTAGCGACGCACGTGCGGATCGTACGCCCACATAAACGAAGGAAGGTCTTCGGTGGCTGCGTGCGCCGCCCCATAAGTCGCTTTCTGAACGATCGCCTCTTTATCGATCGCATACGCAATGGCCTGACGCACGCGGCGATCGCGGACGAGCGGGCTTTCCGTGTTGATCAACATTCCGCGTTCCGAGTTTTGCGGTGAGATGACAATGCGCACGCCTGGAACCGCCTTTAACTCGTTGTACGATGACTCACTGGCCGAAAAGAACCAATCGATCTCATGGGTTCGAAGCTGGTTGACCATCGTATTTTCATCCGGGATGAAGCGCAGGATGATCGTCGCGATCTTCGGCTTTCCCATGAAGTAGTTTGGATTCGCTTGAAATTCAATGTGGTCGCCACGCATCCAGCGCACCATCCGATAGGGTCCTGTTCCGATTGGATTTGCATTGAATGGGACGCTGTTGAGGACGGAATACGAGCGCAGTAGATGCGCGGGGACGACGAATGCAGGGCCGACGCCGCTGCTAAAGAGCGTTGTTACGATCGGCGCATACGGCCGACGCAAATGGAACACGACGGTGTAGCGATCAGGCGTCGTTACGCGATCCACGAGATCGTATCCCGTGCGCGTCGAGATATTGTTCTTTGGATTCATGGTGGCATGGAACGAGAACGCAACGTCTTCGCTCGTGAAGGGCACGCCGTCGTGCCATTTTACGTCGTGGCGAAGTTTGTAGGTGATCGTTCGGCCGTCGCGGCTGATCCCGCCGTTTTGTTGCGAAGGCACTTGCACGGCTAGGTCAGGCCGCTGGGCGCCGGTATTGTCGGTGACAACGAGCGGATCGTAAACGAAACGGTCCACCATCGTCTCGACCTGCTCGGTGTTTAGAAGCGGATTGAAGGAATTGGGGGCAACGGCCGCTCCGATGTTGAGCGTGTGACTGCCGCTAGGCGTACCACCGGTCTGCACGCGCGTGCACGCAGTCAGGGCGGCGATCAAAACGAAGAGCGAGGCAATGCGAAAGGCCACCATTACGGTGGCCCTTCGACAAGCTCAGGGTGACACTTTTCTCACGACACTTTTCTTGCGATTTCGAGCACTACCGTTTCAAATTGGACGGCCTTGGCGCGAATCAGAAAACTCACACGCCCCGGTTCTTCTTCTCCAAAGCGCGAAAGCGCGCGAATAGCCAGCGCTTTCGTTTTCTCGACGGCTTCTTGTTCCGTTTTCCCTTCCACGATCAATTGAGGGTGGTCGCAAAGAGCGATGAAGTGCCGCCCCTCGGGACGCACAAATATCTTCACCGGTCGTAGAGACCGATCGGTGGACGGGTTTACGGAATGCAGCATGGGCTCAGAACTCCCCGCCGATCGTGAGGCCGATCGGCTGAATGCTATGATTGTAAGGCGGCAACAGCGTGAGCGCCGTGCGTTCGCGCACAGACGGGGCTTCGTATGAGCAGCGAGGGCCGTTTTAGCAAGCTAGGGAACGCCAAGAGCCCATGCCGCACAAAATCGTCCTTACGCTCGTCCCTTCAAAGCATCACGCTGCAATCGCGGCCGCGCCCGCGCAACAACTCGAGTACCACGGTGGGTCGGTGCTCGCATCGATTCAAATCAAAGCTGTCTTCTGGGGTGATGCGTGGCGCACCGACGCATCGGCCTCCGCGATGCTGCCCCGCATCGAGCAGTTTTTGCAATGGATCGTCACCAGCTCGCTAATCGACCAGCTCGCCGAATACAGCACCCCCACGCAACAGATCGTTCACGGCTCGTACCAGGGCGCAGCGACGATTCCAGGGTCTGTTGCAACGACCATTACCGATGCAGACGTCCAGAACCAGCTCGCCAATCTTTGGAAGACGCAGCCCAGCCTTGGCGCGGGCGCACTTTGGCCCGTTTTTCTGCCGCCGAACGTGCAGATTTCGGCATTCAATCAACAGTCATGCGTTGATTTCTGCGGCTACCACGAAGCAGTATCGAATACGGCATATGCGGTCGTGCCGTTTCCCGATTGCAGTTCGTGCGTCGGCAGCGCGCAACCGTTCGATTCCCTGACGACCGTTGTGTCCCACGAAGTTTGCGAAGCGATCACCGACCCATTTGCCGACGGTTGGTACGCGCCGAACGGTTACGAGATCGGCGACCTCTGCGCGGTGCCGACGTGGCAGACAAAGTTGCTCAACGGATACACCGTGCAGAAAGAGTGGTCGAACAAGAGCGGGGGCTGCGTGTAGATGCCGCCGCAAGATCCATTCCTCGTACCGGTTATTTTCGGCTCCGTCCGAACCGAACGGCAAGGGATAAAAGCCGCGCGCTTCGTGACGCGCGAGCTCGAACGGCGCGGTTGCCGGGCTGTCCTGATCGATCCACTCGAATACAAGTTGCCGTTGCTAGACCGCCGATATGCCGAATTCGAAGACGGTACAGCTCCGGAACCGATGCGCAAACTCGGCGAACTCTATCCGCAGGCCGACGGCTTCGCGATCGTTTCAGCCGAGTACAACCACGGCATTCCACCTGCGCTCAAAAATCTACTCGACCACTACCTCGAGGAATATTTTTGGCGTCCGTCGGCCATCATCTGTTATTCCGGCGGATACTTCGGCGGAGTGCGCGCCGCGATGCAGTTACGCATGACGCTTGCCGAGCTCGGCATGCCGTCTATTCCATCGCTGCTCCCGATTCCACACGTCGGCAGCACATTCGATAACGACGGCAATCCGACCGACCCGGAATTTGTGAACCGCAACGACGACTTCTTTAAGGAGTTTCTGTGGTATATGCAGGCGCTGCGCGTCCAGCGGGACGCAGGCCCCGTCCCCTATTAGTGTCCGAATCGGCGCCCCTCAATCGTCTAAGGATCAGCGCCGCGCAACGCGGCGCCGTCAAAATAGGAGAACGAAATGAGCGAATATCTCTTCCTGTATCGCGGCGGTTCGCGGCCTGAGTCGCCGGCTGAGGGCGAACAAATCATGCAAAAATGGATGAATTGGATGAAGGACCTGGAGCAAAAAGGCCACCTGAAAGATCGCGGGCAGCCGCTCGAGCCGGGACAAGGCAAAGTCGTGCGCGGCAAGCAGCAAACGATCACCGACGGTCCGTACGCGGAATCAAAGGACGTTGTCGGCGGATACACGCTGGTTGAAGCGAACGATCTGGCGCAGGCGGCGGAACTTTCGAAGGGATGCCCGATCTTCGAGCGTGACGGCACCGTGGAAGTCCGCCCCATCATGCAGATGTAGCTTGCAGCTCGAAGAGGGCCTCTTCCGGCGTGAATCCGGGCGAATCGTTACGGCCCTAACACGCCTCTTCGGACTCAACAATCTCACGCTGGCAGAAGACGTCGCGCAAGACGCCTTCTGCCGAGCGCTTGAGGTTTGGAAGTTGCGCGGCATTCC
>JAFARW010000145.1 GCA_019245275.1 Vulcanimicrobiota bacterium | reverse complement strand
TGCCGGACTCGACGTGCGCGCAGCAGACGCCGCATCGCGCAGGTTGCAGTTCATCAACGCGGCCGTTCCCGGCACGACACCGCGTTGCTGGCCGTTTCTTGTACGCGCAATCGATCCGCATGCGGATCGATATCGAGCGGTCATCATCCCGCTCGATACGTATCGGGACGACGACAGCGCAGTCGGAGCCATCGACGGCGCGCAGCGACGTCAGGATCTGCACTACATCGTGTATGAGGTCGGCCTGGATGACGTTCCGGTGTTGGCAAGAGATTTTCGGGGTTACGGAATCTTCGCGGCGATCGATGTACTGCTTCGAGGTCCCCTTCTGAGAGACGACTTTCAAAATCTGATTAACGCGCCCCCAGCCCGTCTCGCTTCGCTCGCGCGCTTCGACGCGGATCCACAAGCCGATCCGTTGCCGCGGCTACGGTGGCGCACGCTCGACGGCTTGCGCGTCGATTTTTCAAATGGCTCGATCTCGTATCCGCCGGGGGCCGATTCGGTGGAGCGAATGGAACTGGCGCGCGAACTTCTGCGTGTTCCACGCGCGAGTCCGTCATATGCGGCTTATCGTCGCGAGTGGCTCGGCCGGCTATTGGAGCATTACCGTGGAACCAGCACCGCCGTTGTTTTCGTGCGCATTCCCGCGCAGCCGATCGCTCGCCCCGAGCCTCAACCGCCGAATGGTACCACGCTCGACTTTGCAAATCGCGGAGCGCGCGTCATTCCGCAAGGACCGTACCGCGCACTCGAGCGTCCGGCGCTCTTTGATGACCACGACCACCTGAATGCCGCCGGCGCGATTCGATTCAGCGGGTTGTTGGGACACGACGTTGCGGCGGTGCTTTCATCGCCGGCGCCTGCGATGCTCGCTCATCGCGCGAGCGGGCCGGCACCGATTTCTGTCCTGCCGCCACCTGCTCCGCCGCAATGGAAATGGCCGCGTTTCAGCGTTCTCTTCGCTTGGGGCGTTCCGCTTTATTTTCAGTCCTACGAATTCGCGATTTTCTTTGTAATCGTCGCGGCGCTATTCTTCTGCGTTCCAAGGTCTCTTAAAGCGATCGTCCTGCTGGTAGCAAGTTACTACTTTTACGCGCGATGGAACTCGTGGTATCTCGCCTTTCTCATCGTCCTGACCGCGAGCGACTACATCGTGGCAATAGCGATGGAGAGACGAGCCGAGCGCGCGCGCAAGTTGCTGCTTACAGCGGGCGTCGCGGCGAATCTCGCTTTTCTGGGCGTCTTCAAGTATGCAAACTTTGCAGGCGGCATCTACGCGGCGGTGGCCCACACGGCTCAACCGTGGATGATGCGCTGGTTCATTCCGATCGGGATCAGCTTTCACACGTTCCAAAGCATCTCGTACCTCGTGGACGTCTACCGCGGCACGATTCGACCGATGCGCAAACCGATCGACTATGCGCTCTACATCGCGTTCTTCCCACAGTTGCTTTCCGGGCCGATCATTCGCGCGGGGCTTTTCTTCAAGGAGCTTGCCGCATTCGCGATACCTTCAACGGATGCGATCGTCAGCGGCGGCGGCCAAATCCTCTTGGGACTCGTCAAGAAAACCGTCATCGCCGATCCGTTTGCACACGTCGCGGACCAATATTTTGGCGCGATCGGCGCACATCCGGGCGCACCGGCGGCGTGGAGCGGCGTCCTAGCGTTTGCAATGCAGATCTACTTCGATTTTGCCGGATACAGCGACATGGCGATCGGCTGCGCGCGACTGTTGGGGTTTGAATTTCCCGCGAACTTCCGCATGCCGTATCTCGCAACGAGCATCACCGATTTTTGGCATCGCTGGAATATCTCGCTCTCGACGTGGCTGCGCGACTATCTCTACATCCCGCTGGGCGGAAACCGCCGTGGCAAGTTTGCGACCTATCGTAATCTGCTGATCACGATGCTGCTCGGCGGCTTATGGCACGGTGCGAACTGGACTTTCGTAGCTTGGGGCGCGTACCACGGCATCTGGCTCGCGGTGGAACGGGCGCTCGGAATCGGGCGCTCGGCCAGGCGTAAGAGCGGTTGGGTTTGGGCCGCAAGCGCTGCATTGACCTTTGGCCTTGTAACCTTAGGTTGGGTGCTCTTTCGAGCGCCGAATTTTCATGAAGCCGCTTCCATTTATTATCAGATGTTCGCCGGCGGTCCAGGCGCTTGGCTGATCGCGCCCTCGCAAATATTGCTCGTCGCGATCGCGTTTCTCATCGCACTGCTCGCCGAACGCGGTGCGCTCATGCCGCTACGCTGGCCACGCCTGGCACAAGCCGGCGGACTCGCCATCATGGTCGTCGCGCTGGAACTTCTCTCGCGGCCTGGCGACGTAACGCCGTATGTGTACTTTAAGTTCTAACGTTTAAGGGTCAATCGCTTCGCGCCACCTGGCAGCGCGAATGCGTAGACGTTGCCGCTCCCATCTGCGGCGTAGACTCCACTCGGAACAATGGCGGGCGATGCAGCTGGCAGGGATGGCAAGCTGTACGTCCAGAGTTGAGCCCCTGTATGGAGATCGAACGCAGTCAGCGCGCTGTCGTTGTCGGCGAACGCGACGTCGTTCACGATCGCCGCATAGCCATCGAGCGTTGAATTCATCCGGTGGGTCCACAGTACTCCTCCAGCACTGTTCAAAGCGACAAGCGCTGAGTAGAAACCGGGCATAACGTCGAAGGGATTGCGGCGCGTATGTTTCTCAACGCGTTCTCCGACTTCGTGCGCTCGCATCTCGAGTTCCTGAAACGCTTGCGGCGGCCGTCGTGGTGTCGAAGGGCCGACAATTGGGTTCAGACCGTAACCGATGACCGTTACCGATCCGTCCGTACTCGGTGAGGGAAATTCGCCGTATCCATAATTCGGATCGATCATCGTCGAGCGCAGCAGTTGGCCCGTGGTTGCATTCATCGAGTACAGGATGCCGTTCTTGTTCTTGAAGCTTGCGTAACCCTGAGAGACCATCACCGAACTGCCCGTATCGTAATCGAGATAGGAGTCTTGCTGAGCAACGAAGCTCCAGACGAGGTTGCCATTGAGGTCGAGTGCCGCCGCTCCATTCGCTGTCGGCAGCAGCCCCGTTCCACAGGTGTTACCGGTTCCAAAGATCAGATGCGCGCCGTCAAAACCGATGGCGCCCCAAACCGAACCACCGCCGCCGGGATTCGTTCTCGCATTCACATCCCACGTCCACTTCGATGCGCCGGTCAGCTCATCGAACGCGGTAACGCCGCCGTTTAAGCATTGCGGTGGATCTCCACCGCTCGTGCCTTGATAAACCGTGCCGCCGGCGACGAGTGGACCGGCATGAGTAATCCCGCTCAGCTGCCTTTTCCAAACCAACGCGCCGGTGCTCAATCGAATGGCGTACAGAAATGAGGGAAGCGGCTGTTGATTTGCACCGATCACACGGTCGGCAACGAAGAGCAAATCCGCCGCCGGATCGATCGTTGGAGTGCCGCGAACCTCACCGGCTACTTGATACGTCCAGCGCACCGCACCGGTGTCCGTGGAGAGGTCGTAAACGACCGCCGGCCCGCGCAGGGTGACGATGATAAGATTCGTGCCTGAGATAACCGGACTCGCATACACGCCCTCGCCGTTTAAAACGCTGGACTTCCATCGGAGCGCGAGCTGAGAAACATTGGCTGCGGACAAACCATCGGCCGAAGCTTGGAAGCCGGTGCGCTGATCGTCATGCGCGAAAGTGATCCAATCCGAAGAAGTTGGAGTCGGAAGGGGAACAGGCGGCGGCGCAAGGTTCACGGGGATCGCAGAATTCGCATGCGAACTTCCGCCGCCGCCGCAGGCGGCTTGGCCGACGACGCATGCACAAAGAATCGCCGCGAGTAAGAGCACGCGGCTGCCGCGTATCATTTAGTCGCGCTCGGTGCGGGAGGACGCTACGCTTTTCCTGCGGCGGTCAGCGGCTCCAAGGATGCAACTGTTCGAGTTTGCGCGCGATTGCGGCGGCCATCACGTCATTCGCGTGCGGCGTAAAATGACCGTCGATCGCGAGGAACAGCGGCTTGTGCGTGGCCGAACGCAGCTCTGAACCGAAGACAGCCCACATATTCAGCCAAGGAGCGCCTGCGTCCGCGACCGCCGCATTAAAGAGCGACTCGAGTTTACCGTCCGGCGGAGCATGAATAATGGGCGATTCGATCGTCGCATATGGCTGCTCCGCGAGACTGATTTCGTCGCCAAGCGGGTGACTCACGATCAGAAGTGGGATGCCGGCATTTTTTAATGTTGTATTCATCTTGCGCAGCGCCGCACGAGTTGGCATCTGCCATTTTTCAGCCTGCCCGATCAGGCTTTTCGAACCTAGCGGCACGCCGAAGCTAAAAGCCGAAAAGAACGAATTCACTTGCAGAACGACTGCGTCGACGGCATGCGCTGCTGCAACAGCGTCGATATACTGCTGGAGGGGTTCGAATGTCGAACCCATGCGAACCGTGACAACGCGCACATTCTTGCCGACACCGTGGAGCGCGCGGTCGCGCTCCAGTTGGCGCTCCACCTGGCCTCCGATCGAACCCGAAGCACGCACGTTGGTCCAAACGAAGGAGTTGCCGATATAAGCGATCCGGTATTGCTTTTCTGAGAGATCTCTCGCGGGTAGAAATTGCAGCGCCGGATCGACAGGTTGGCTTCGATCGATCCCTTGCACAAGACGAATTCTTCGGTTGCCTGAATCCGCTACCGCGATCACCCCGTCGCTCCGCGCTGCGATTCCCATCGGTGCGTCGAATCGCGACTCTGCTGAGTTGCCATCCGCAAAACCGCCACCATAGTTCGCGGCATCCTCGATTCCTTGACCGCCTAGAATCGCTGTTTCCTGATGCGCCGTGTCGAGAAAGCGCACGGTTTGCGTGCGCAGATCGGTATAAACGACGCCGCCGGCGTCAAGAGCGCTCACGGCGTACGGGTAGCCGATTGAACGTTCGCCTTCCGCTGCGAGAAGCCAGACACTGTCGACTTCTGCCGCGTACTCCGATGGGCTGAAAAAACGCCTCGGCCCGGCAAAAAAGCGGCTGACACGCTTTACGTTGTTCGTCCCGTTGAAGCTCGAAAGTTCGACCACCCAAAATCCAATGTCGTTGGTCACGAAGAGCACGGGCGCGCCAGTCGGACTCACCGATATCTCGCGGGGTTCGTTGACGGGTAACGGGATCACGGAGACGGTGCCGCTTGGCGTCACCCGACGAACACCGCTGAGCGGATCTGCGATGTAAAGGTTGCCGTCACGATCCACGGCCAAGCTCCGCGGAAACATAAATCGAGCATCGCGGCGTTCGCCATTGTCATCGCCCATTTTCGAAGGATTGCCCGCGAATGTCGTAACGCGACCCGAAGGACTGACGAGCCTGATGCAATGGTTGTTTGTATCCGCAACGTACAGCTCGCCATGCGGGCCGACTGCGACGGCGCTAGGAACGTTGAACTTGGCTGCTTGGCCAACTCCATCTGCATAGCCGCCCTCCACCCAAAGTCCGTTTGAAGTGACGGCGCCCGAGCCGGCCAGTGTTTCAACGCGCCCGTCCGCGCGCACGACGCGAATTCGCTGCGCGCCCGCATCCGTGACGTAAAGATCTCCGTTCGGCGCCCATGCGACGCCGGTCGGCAACAAGAACGAGGCCGCGTTTGCGCGCCCGTTCGCGATGCCCGCCTTTCCCGAACCGGCAAGTGTTGAAACCGTCGCCGCTTGCACTAACGATGCGACCGCCATCGCAGCAACAGCGCCACAAACCATGATGCACGCCCGCACGGAATTGCTCACCCGACCGGCTTCTGCGCGGACACGATAATGAAATGCGCGTGGGTGCGATCGACGTTCCCAAGCGCCGCGGGCAGCGGATAGTAGCCGGCGCCGCGCGTCGCCGCGATCGTGAAGCCGTGCAGCCGCAACAATTCGACCAGCGCTCGCAATGCCAAGATCCTATGGTGCTGCATCGCAAAGATCGCGCCTTCTTGCCCAGAGAAAAACGCGAGTGGATTTCCCACGCCGCCTTCTTTGCCCGTGATGTTCGTCGATGAAAATGGTTGCCACCCGACGAGAAGCGAGGCGATATTGTGCCAACTTGCCGCGTTTTCAGTCGATACGATCGCGGTGCCGCCCGGCTTCGTTATGCGAAAGAGCTCGCCGAGAAAAACATCGGTGTCATAAAGATGTTCGATCACCTGATTTGAAATGACGATATCAAACGTATCGGCCGGAAGACTCAATCGCGCGTTAAGATCGGACTGCTCGACAGCAAATCCTTTCGCGCGAACACTGTCGACATTTGGCGAGTGCGTCTCAACGACGACGACGTCGCGCGCCCCGACCTTCTCTGCAATCTCTGCGGTCAGCCGTCCATCACCGCAGCCCAGGTCGCAGAGCTTGGGATGGGCGTGGCCGTTCGCAGCACGCACCGCTAGATCGGCGATCGCCCTCTCGTTCGCACGAATCGCGCTTTCGAACATCCGCCCGAGCGAGCGCCGCAAGGGCGCCGGCAGCGCCACTTCAGTTAACGTCGAGGCGCGCGCGCTTGCGCGACGAGGAAGCCCGCTCCGCCGCACGCGTATTTCACAAGCTGCATAAAGAGCAGGCCGAGTCCCAAGATTGGATGCTCGGCGAAGTCCTTCCAATGCCGAAAGAAAGCCGTTCGAACGGGGCTGACTTGGCGTAAGCCGCGCGCGCCGCTCTTGCGCACGAACGCCCCGATACTCTGCCCGTAGAAGTAACACTTCGCGGCAAATTGCGAGAGCGAAGCGGGTTCGCCCAAATGCGTCTCGGCCGGCGCGATCGTGCCGATTCGATACCCGGCTGCGAGCAGACGATTGTGGATGTCATAATCCTCACCGGCGATCAGATCTTCGTCGAAGCCGCCGACGCCTTCGAAGGCATGCTTCGAGAAGAAACGCGCGCCGACGATCGTTGGGTCGTATTTGTACATCGAGCGCTCGAAGTTGCGAACCTTCGCCCAAAAGCTCACCCGCGGATCGGAGTCGTTGTGAACGGCGATCGCGTCGTACCCCGATTTCTCACAAAGACGAACGGCCTCGGCCACGACGTTCGGATCCAGAACGAAGTCGCCATCGATTCGGTAGAAGTAGTCTCCGCGAGCGCGGTGCGCGCCGGCATTCAATTGCTTCGACCGTTCGTCACCGGCTTCTAAGACGAGGTCGGCTTTCGAGCGCGCGATCGCTGCGGTGTCGTCCGTCGACGCATTGTCGATGACGATCACTTCAAGGTTTGAATAGCGTTGCGCACGGACGCTGGCGATGCATTCTTCTAAATGCTCCGCGCTGTTCTTCGTGGGAATGAGGATACTGACGAGCGGCTCCTTCGGCCCCATCGCGCTTAAAGGGCGAGCAACGCCGACTCGAAGGCGTCGGCCGTGCGATCCCATGAATACGTGCGCGAGCGTGCGAGCGCGTTCGCCGCGATCTCTGCGTAACGCCCCGCGAAAAGCTCGCGCGTTGCTTGCGCAAGGGCACTCGGATCCGGCGGAACCACGTACCCTGTAACGCCGTCGATGACGGCATCGCGCAAACCCGGCACGTCGTAGACCACCGAGGGTTTGCCGCAGCGCGCGGCCTCCGTTACGACGAGACCCCATCCTTCGCGCACGGATGTCACCCAAAGTACCGCGCTCTGCATCAACAGTGAGCGCCGCCGCGCATCGCTTACACGGCCGTGGAAGATCACGCGTTGCGGCGGAAGCGCCCGAGCGTGCGTTTCGAGCGACCGAACGTAGTCCGGTTTGCCGTCCCCGACGATGTGCAGCTTACCTTGCCATCCGGTTGCGATGAGCGTTTGCGCCGCAGCAATGCACTGCTCGATGCGCTTCGATGGCGTTAAACGTCCGATTACGATCGCGTCGTACGGCGACGGATCGGTCGCGGCCGCAGCGACTGGCTGTTCATCGACTGCCATCGGGATAACGTATGTGGGACCGCGCATGCCGAGATCGTGCAAGCTGGTCGCCGAAGACGGCGAGATCGTGATCAACGGCAGGTTACGGTACGCCCGCAGATAGATCGGCTCGGCCAGATAACCGATTGAGCGTAGCGGCCGTGGGGCTTCGAAGTGCCACACTTCTCGCGCCAGTTGACAAAAAAAAGCCGCCTTCGGCGCGCGCAGATAGAGCGGCGTAAAAAACGGTATCGTGTTGATCTCCTCGACGACGCAATCGAAGCGCGGATCGTTGCGATACCGGTGAAACGCTTCCCAATGAACGGTGAGTTGGCTGCCTGCGCGCACGAAGCGCACGCCGTCGCGCATCTCGTCGCTCGGCGCCTTGCCGTAACCGGCCGTGAACCACTCGACGCTCCATCCGCGCGGAACCAGCCGCTCGCAGATGCGCCACGTTAATAGCTCGGCGCCACCCGCTTGCGGATGCCACGGGTCGCGCCAGTTAAGGAGCAGCAGCCGCGTGTTGTTTTTCAGTCGCCGATTGTCGATCCGGGATCAATTCGTGCGCCGCAACGCGACTGCGGAGCGCCGCGAGCGAGCAGGACGGCACGTGGTCGTAATAGTGCAGCAACCGCAAGCGGTAAAAGATCGCGAGTGTGTCGACCAAGATCGTCCAAATGTCATCCAACGTGATCCTTCCGTACTTGCGTCCAAATCGCAACGTTACCGGCGCGTCAACGATCTTGTAACCGAGGCGATGCGCGTTCGCAAGCACTTCGATGTCGAATGCAAATCGTTTGACCAGAACCCGCGGGAAAACGTCCTGCAACACTCGACGCCGAAAGAGCTTGAGACCGGTCTGCGTGTCGCGCAGCGGCAAACCGAAGAGCAGCCAAACAAGAGCGAAGTATCCGGCGCTATAGAGGCGCCGGATCCGCGGGTACTGGACGTTCGAGAGTGGATGGCGTTTCGAGCCGATGACGACGTCCGCCTCGCGCGCAAGCAGAATCTCCAAGAACAGCGGCAACTGCTCCGGATGTAACTCCATATCCGCATCGAGAAACGCGATGTAATCGCCGGTCGTGTACGTCGTGCCGCAAATCAACGCGCCGCCCTTACCGCGATTGTCGTCATAGCGAACGACGCGCACCTTCGGACCATACTGCGCGGCGATCTGCACCGCGTGGGAATGTGTGTCGTCAACGCTGCCGTCGTCGACGACGACGATTTCATAGTCGTAGCCGAAGCCTGAAAGCGTCTCAACTGCTTCAGCGACATTCTTGACGATCGATGCCGATTCGTTGTAGGCCGGCATCACGACGGACAGCTTCCCAGTGAACAACGCTCTAGACCCTACGAGTGAGGCAAACGCTTATCCTACTTGATAAATCGCGCGCGCTGCGCGCCCCCACCCAAACTATCGCGGGCGGGACCCCATTAAGCGATTGGCGCTTCGCGATTCTCCGGCGGGCTCGGCAGCGCGCGCGCAAACTTCTGTATGATCAGCGAAAAAGCAAGCGAGAGCTCCTGAACATTAACGATGCGCGCTGCCGCGACAAATGCGGCCGCGGCAATCGAAAGCTCGCCAAAGAGAAACCATGCGCGCGCGACCATCGTCGGCGGATTGACGCCCAGTGCTTGGATCCAATGCACCGTGGCGACCATCACGGCCGAGCAAAATAGAATCTTTCCGGTCGAAATCCAAAGCGCCCGCCAATCGACGCCGCGCACGACCCACCAGACGAGTCCCAAGAGCAGCACTGCCTGAATCGACTGGCTGATCGAGTTCGCGAGCAGCAATCCGATCGCGCCGAGAGTCGGAAGCCACACGAGGGAGAGTATCACGTTGATCATGACGGTGAAGATCGAAATCGCGACGGTCCAACTGATCTGGCCGCAAGCGAAGCAGCTGCGCGCCAAGACGACGTTGGCTGCGAGCGCAACGAGGCCGATCGCACCGTACGGCATCAGCCCCGCGGTCAATTGGGTTGCACTTGCCTGAAAGGTGCCGCGTTCGAAGAGCGTCTGCACGATCGGATGCGCCAGCATGATCAACACGAACATCGATGGGATCGTGATCAGGTTGACCATCCGCAAGCCGATCGTCAGATCGCGCCGGATACCGGCGCGATTAGCTTGCGCAAAGCTGCTTGCAAGCGCGGGGAAGATCACGGTTGCAATCGCGGCAGCAAAAACTTGCTGCGGAAAGTTGACCAACTTCGAAGCGTAGTTCATGCCGGCGATGTAGCCGGGCGTCAGCGTCGACGCGAAATAGCGGTCGAAAAAGAGCGCCGCTTGTCCGGCGGCCGAGCCGACGACGATCGGCCCGAGGAACATCCAGACGCGGCGCAAGCCCGGATGGCGCAAATCGAGGATCAGACGGTACTTACCGATCGCGATCAGCGACGGAAGCTGCACGAGCAACTGGGCGATCAACCCGAGCGTCGTTCCCAAAACGAGCGCAAAGATGCCGTATTTGTGGTAGAGCAGGATCACGGTACCGATCGTCACGACGTTGATTGCAATTCCGACGAGCGATGCGGCGCGGAAACGGTGGTACGCATTTAGCACTGCGCTGACGACGCCGGCAAGACTGACCGCTATGATGCTCGGCATCAGCCAGCGCGTCATGTGGATTGCCACGCCCATCTGCCCCGGCGGAAAGCTGCGGTGCGCAATGATCGGGACGAAGACCGGCGCAAAAATGTAGCCGAGCACAGCGCAAGTAGTCAAGACGATGAAGAGGCCGTTCAGGATCGTGTTTGCGAGACGCCACGCTTCCTCTTCCTGGTCGTGCGCAAGGTAGTAGCTGAAGGTTGGAACGAGCGCGCTGACGAGCGCTCCGTTGAAGACGCCGAAGAGGATTGTCGGGATCATCGCCGCGACGAGAAACGTATCCATCTCCCAGCGCGTGCCGTAGTATCGCGCGTTGACGACTTCGCGCAGAAAACCGAGCAGCGCTGAACCGAGCGTTGCGGAGACAACGAAAAGCGTCGAACCCGCAAGGTTCGGACGTTCTGCAGGGCGTGCTTCAACCGCGCGAAGATATCCGGTCGGTGGGCTCACAACGAACCCTTCGTTACATTGGGAACAGGTCTTTTAGGAAGGTTCCTTAATGCGCGCCTTCCCTGCGCACAACCGTGGGAATCGTTCGCAGAATGATCTTCAAATCTGCGCCCGGCGTCCAATTGTCGATGTACTCGTTGTCCAAGCGCATCCACTCGTCAAATGATAGGTTCGAACGCCCGGAGATTTGCCAAAGACATGTGATGCCCGGTTTTACGGTCAAACGCCGCATCGCATAATCGCTATAGTGCTCGACTTCGGAAGGCAGCGGTGGACGCGGACCAACGATCGACATGTCGCCCGTCAGGACATTCCAAAAGTTCGGCAGCTCGTCGATGCTGCTTTTGCGCAAGAACGCGCCGAGCGAGTGTAGACGCGGATCTTTGCGGATTTTGAATACGGGACCATCAACTTCGTTCAGGTGCTGGAGGTCGCCGTGCAGCAGATGCGCTCCGGAGACCATCGTGCGAAGTTTATACAATGGAAAGCGCCGGCCCAAACGGCCGACGCGCTGCTGCACGAAAAACGGCGAACCCGGTGAGACGATGATGATTGCGATTGCAGCCGCTGCGATTACCGGTGCTGCCAGCAACAAGAAAAACGTTCCCAGGAACAGATCCATCGCCCGCTTGCACCAACGCCACGATGCGGGAACGACGCGCGGCAATAGATGAACGGACGCGCGCGGCTGGATCTTTTGTGAGGACTTTAAAGCCTCAATCAATTCCATCTGAGCGTTTCTTCAATCGAAGCACCGACTCTCTGTAATCCTTCAAGCGTCCCCCAGCCTCCGCTTCGGCCCGGGTTGCCGACTTCGATAAACGGCACATATTCCCGCGTGTGGTCGCTGCCGGGAGCGGTGGGGTCGCAGCCGTGGTCGGCTGTGAAAAGGAGCCGGTCGCCGGCTCGCAAGCGTCCAAGCAGTTCCGGAATCCGGCGGTCGAGTCGCTCGAGCGCCGCGGCGTAGCCGCGCACATCGCGCCGGTGGCCATATTTGCTGTCGAAATCATTTAAATTCGTGAAGATTAAGCCGTCTGCGACACGTGCCATCAGATCGAGAGTGCGATCGATCGCTTCCGCATCGTCCGCAACTCGGGTTGACGTAGAGATGCCGCGAGCGTTGTAAATATCCGATATCTTGCCGACTGCATGGATCGGCACGCGCGCCGCAGCCAGGCGATCCAACAGATTCGCTGGAGCCGCGACTGGGTAGTCGCGCCGGTTCGACGTGCGCACGTATTCACCGGGAGCTCCGGCGAACGGCCGAGCGATTACCCGGTTGACGTTGTGTGGAGCGACCAAACCGGCGCGAGCGCGCTCGCACCAATCGTAGAGCGTCGGCAATGGGACGGTTTCCTCATGCGCGGCTACCTGAAAGACGGAATCGGCCGATGTGTAGAGGATCGGCCTCCCACTCTGCTGGTGCCGCGGACCGAGGCGCGCGATGATCTCGGTTCCGGAAGCCGTCTCATTTCCAAGCGGCGCGCACCCGACGATCTCGGCGAACATAGCGACGACCTCCGGCGGAAAGCCGTGCGGATACGTGCGAAATGGGACCTCGGTGATGATTCCGACCATTTCCCAGTGACCGGTGATCGTATCTTTGCCGCGCGATCGCTCAGCGAGCCGAGCATGCGCCGCTGCGGTGGCCGCAACCGGCGCTACGCCAAGAATTGGCGTGATGCTTCCTAACCCTAGCCGCTCGAAATTCGGAAGTGACAGCCCGCCGACAGCCAGCGCTGCGTTGCCGATCGTGTTCGCTCCGGCCGCATCCCCGTACGAGGCGGCATCCGGGAGGGCGCCGACGCCGGCGGAGTCTAGGACGATCGTGACGTGTCGGGGCATCGGCTACTCGCGTGCGGCCGTTCGGTCCACAAATCGGGGCCGCCTGCGCCTCGAAGCACCTGTGCTGAGCTGGTCAAAGCATGGATTTCCGTGCATCCGGCAAAGGTCCGATACGCTATGACAGTGCTGCTCCGGCTCGTCGCAGCGTTAGTGCTTGCCGGATCGATCCTGTGCGGGCTGCAAACGCAAGCGCGCGCCAATGATCCCGCGACGTCGACCTCACCGGGCCTGATTCGTTTAAGCGCCGACCAGGTCGAATTTTACTACGACCGCTTTTTGATTGAGGCGGACGGAAACGTGAAGGTCAACCTCGGCGCGCTGCAAGTCCAAGGCGATACTTTCTCGATGGACTTGCGCCTGCACCGATTCTTAGTCGCCGGCAACGTGACGATAACGAACGGTGCGCAGACGATCCACGGGGCCGCGATGTCCGATTTCTTGAGCTTTAGCCGAGTGTATTTCGTACCGGTGACCGATCAGCCTGACCGCTGGACGTATCTCGACAATGATTTTGCCCATCCGCAAAAGGGACGCGAAATGCCCGGCGACGCCTTCTTCTTCCCCGATCTCGGAGGCGCGCGCCCCTACATTCGATCGCAGTCCGCCGTCATCAGCCCGAATAACTACGTGACATTCCGGCCGGCCAGCGTCGACACGGGCCTCGCTTATTTACCGTCGCCCGTATATGTGTTGAACTTCTCAACGAATCCGAATCTCGCGCAAAACTCTTTGAGCGGCGCGAACTTCGATGCGCCGTATCCCTTCGCCGGAAACGAGCATTCGATCAGTGCCGTACACTTCCGGTACGACAACTACAACAAGACATATTTTTCATTCGAGCAGCATTTTGCGAGCGACAAAGCGTACGCGGTTTTCTCAGTGAATCCGGGGACGCGGCCATCGAAATTCTGGAATCTGCTGATGTCGGATCGTCTCGGACCGGAAACGCAAGTGCAGACGTACACGCAGCTGCATACCTTTCAATCCGGCCTCTCGATGCCGGTTGAATCGTCACAGTACTCGAACCTAACGCTCACGCAAGGACTCTCTCGTTCGTACCTGCAGCTGAGCGCGAATTTTTACAACCAGAGTCTGCTAGGCGAACCGGCACTGCTTTACTTTCAAGATCCATCGCACACGTTCAACGCGGCGCATCCGGTCAATCTGCAGCTGACGCTGACCTCGTTCGATGAACGGATTGGGCATTTGCCGCTCTACGAACGGGCGCGCATCGGCGGCGTGTACGTGCACGACATCTACGGCATCCAAGGGTATGCCGCGCCGTCAACCGGTCAATGCTCGGGCGATCCCAACAATCCAAACTATTGCAACCCATCCGGCACGCCGTTCGGCGTCGGCCAAAATCTATGGCAGAATCTCATCGGTTTGACGCTCTACACACCGTCGCTAAAGCTTGGCAACAATGCCTTCTTGAACGCGGTCGTCGACAAGCAGCGCATTTGGGGAGCGCCACATTACGTCGATACGACCGACTCGACAGTGAGCGCGAGCAAACTCTACGGTACCCATGCCGTGACGTATCTACAATATGACGTTCGTAACGTTTCGGACGTGTACGGGCACAACCAGGACTTGGCATATCCGTCCTACGTGCCGGTCGTCAACGGCACCACGTATCCGGGATTCGCAGCGTTTCGCGGTCTCGCGACCTACCGTACGCTGACGGGCGGCTTCGCATTTACGCCCAATCCCGATTTTGCGCTCGCCGTCTTCGCTCGGAAACACACCGACTTTCCGGCCTCAATCCCCTTCTACTACGGGCAGCCGCCGTACGACATCACGGGCGACGTCAGAATTCGCGTCGCACCGCACACAATGCTGGACATCTCGCGGACCTACTACTTCAATTTTGCAAACATCCGCTGGAGCCCGTACTTCCAAATCCAAATTCTGCCGTGAAGATCGCTGGTAACGTGCGGCGCGGTGCTGCGGTCATCGCGGCGCTTGCGTTCGTCGTGTCGGCGGCAGTCGCGCAGCCGGCGCCCATTGTCGCAACCGGCCAGATCCTCGATGCGCAAGAAGGCTTCGTTTTCTTCACCACGGGCGACGGTTTTCGCATCAACGCAAACGCTCCGATCCTCGACTACAAAACCAAGCAGCCGACGATGTCGAAAATCCGCCCCCGCCTCTTCGCGCGCGCAACGTTTGACCCGACGAATGGACACATCACGGCGATCGAACTCTCGTCGAAAGCAGTACCGGCCGAGGGCGATCTGAATGCGTTGCGGCGCTTCGCAATTGCAGCCTCGCCGCCGCAGCCGAATCCGGACCTCGCTCCGGCGACGCCCGGCGTTACCAAATCCGGCACTCTTGCATTCTCCCGTGAACCCTTGAACGGTAGACCGGTGCTCGTCACATTCACCGTGCAGGTTCCGCCCTCGACGGGTTTCGCGGACGTCGTCTATATCTCGACGGATTTGAGCGGCTGGAACCCGCAGGCGATTCGCATGGATCGCATCGACGCGCTGCACTATCGCGTCGTTCGTAAGCTCAGCTCGGGCACGGTCTTCTACTACCGCTACACGCGTGGCTCGCAATCGACGGCAGAACGCGCCCAGAACGGTCTCGAAGCCGCGCCGCGTCAGTTGGAAATCCTGAACCTCGATGTCAAAGACAAAGCGGACGTCGTCTACCATTGGGGCGATGAACAGCTGAACGGACCTGCCGGTAATCCGTTAGCCGTGCCGACCCCGTATAATCCAAATCCCTTCGGTAACTTGCCGCCGAACCCACACCGTCCGCAACCGACGCCGCCGCACTAAAGGGCGTGGACGCGCCCGTCGTCTCGGTCGTTTGCCCGGCCTTTAACGAAGAAGGCAATATCCGTGAAGTCGTCGAGCGCACCGACCGGACGCTCGCTGAACGCGCGGATCATCTGCCGTACGAAATCATCATCGTCAACGATGGCGGCACAGATGCTACGCTCGAGATCGCGCGCGAGCTGATCCGGCGCTATCCGGCCTTGCGCGTCGTCACCCTGTCGCGTAACTTCGGCCATCAGATTGCGGCGACGGCCGGAATCGACGTCGCGCGCGGCGATGCGATCGTACTCATGGATACCGACCTGCAAGATCCGCCGGAGCTCATCGGCGCCTTTCTCGATCGCTGGCAGCAAGGTTACGACGTCGTCTACGCGGTCAGGCGTTCGCGCAAAGGCGAGAGCGGCTTCAAAATTGCCACCGCGCGATGGTTTTACCGCCTTGCTCAGCGGCTGACGAACGTTGCGATTCCTTTGGACGCGGGCGATTTCCGATTGATCAGCCGCCGCGTTGCCGACGTCTTGCGGCAATCGCGCGAGAAGCATCGCTTTCTGAGAGGACTAACGAGCTGGGCCGGCTTTGCGCAGATCGGCGTTCCTTACGATCGCGATCCGCGGCACTCCGGCAAGTCGAAGTATTCGCTGGCAAAGATGCTGCGCTTCGCGATCGACGGCGTGACGTCGTTCTCAGAGATTCCGCTGCGCTTCGCGACGTATCTCGGTTTTCTCGTCAGCGGCCTATCCTTTGTGTATGCACTTGTGATCCTCGGGCTCAAGTTTGCGCATCGCAATTTTCCCGGCTATACGTCGATGATGGTTGCGATCTTGTTCCTTGGCGGCGTTCAGTTGATTACGATCGGGATCTTGGGGGAATACGTCGGGCGTATTTACGATCAAAGCAAGCACCGGCCGCTCTACGTAATCGATCGGATCGACGACGCATCGACGGTTCGTTCAGGCCGAGTGCGCACGACGCTCCGTTAAGCATGCCGACGGCACGCTCCGTCGTCGCGGTACCGATCGCTTTTGCGGTGGCAAGCCTGCTGCTGCGCGTCATGCTCCACGGTGCGCCGAAGAGCGTTGCTCCCGATTTGGCGCAACCGCTGCCGGTCGTCACGCACTGGCAAGATTTCGGCGCGCTCCTGTGGTCATGCGTCTTCGCCTGCATTGTTGTGGCGTCCGTCGCATACGTTCGTTGGCTGGCGCGCTTAGCGGCGGGTGAGCGCTTCGATCGGGGCACGACGCTCTTCGTCGTTGTCGCTAGCGCCGCGGCGCTTGCAGCCGCGCTGACTTTTCCGGTCGTCTTTTCGAGCGACGTCTACGCGTACGCGGCTTACGGGTCGCTGGCGCTGCACGGCCTCGATCCTTACACACACGCGCCAATTACATTGCACGATCCGTTGATCGCTGCCGCCACTTGGCAGTGGAGCAATCCGCTGCCAATCTGCGTGTATGGACCGCTGTTCGTCTGGATGGCGAAGACCGCCGTCGGAGTTGCGGCGCCGCTCGGCACCGCGGCGCAGCTGCTAGCGATACGGCTCCTATGCGTCGCGGCGTTCTTGATCTGTGCGCCTTTGTTGGCGGCACTTTTCAGCGATCAGCGTCATCGGCGGCTTGCAATCTCCGGCGTGCTGCTGAACCCCGTTGCGATCTGGTGCGCGGCAGAAGGCCACAACGATACGATTGTCTTGGCATCGGTACTATTGGCCTTGCTCGTGCTCAAACGCTTCGGTCACTTCGCTGGTGCATTAGCGCTTATGAGCAGCGCGCTCATCAAGGCATCCGGCATCGCCGCCGCCATTGCGGTGGCCGTCTTTGCGTGGCCAAAACGAGATATATTTCTGCGCACGATCGCCGGCGTCGCGACCGGCGCCATCCTTGTCGTGATTCTCTCGCGTCCATTTGAAGCAACGGTCGCGACGGGGCTCGTTCCGCACGGGCGTTATCTGCCGCAGTATTCACTGCAATATCTGGTCGCACAGGTCGCACACGCGACCTTTGGAGCGCACGTGCACGCCGTCGAACTCGCGATCGCGGTTGCGCTCGTGAGCGCCGGTTGGCTCGCTTATCGAGGCGCGCGGCTCGCCGTCGCTGGCGAGATGCAAGGCGCCGGTTTCTTTGCCTTGGCGCTGTGGTTGATCATTCCGAACCCGTATCCGTGGTATGCACTCTGGATCTTGCCCGTTGCTTTTCTTGCATTTGAAGAGCGCATCTCGTGGGCGATCGTTGCGGCGACCCTGACGATCTTCGCACGATACCTGCCGGATATGAGCTCGGCGGCGCATTGGGAACGCAATGTCGCAATCACGCTCTTCGCGCTCGCAACTCCGTGGCTCGTTGTGATACCGGACGCTCTGCGACGAGCGCCTCGGGTCTATCCGGAGGCGAGTGAGCGGACGGGCTTCCCGATTCGATAGAGACTCGCGAGCAGCACAGCCGCATGTCCGATCGTGATGATCGTGATGACCTGCAGCAGGCTCGAATGGAGGAAGCTGATCGCGACGATCTCGCCGAGCACTCCGAGCGCAAGCGGAAAGACGAAGTCGAAACGATGCAGGCCGATCTTATACGTCGTCACGAGCGTTAGCGCGGCCAAGATCGTCATCGCGATCCCGTAGCGAAAGACGTAAGCGGCTGCACCGATGAAGGCCGGACTCGCCATTACTGCGATCAGTTGACGTGAGAAAAGCGCAAAGATCACGAGCCCGACCGCGGAGAGCAGCGCGGTCAACCCCGCGGCATATGCAAGCAGACGCCGCGGCGAACGTCCGCTGACTGCGCGCGAGATCGCCTTCGGCAAAAGCACTTGCGGAATGAATGCGACTAAGAAGAAAAGCATGCGCGCAACGACGGATGTCGCGCCATAAATGCCGGCATCACGGCCGGAAAAGAAATGTTTGACCAGCAGGATATCGAGTTGTCCGAGAATTGTTATTCCTAAGATGCCGGCGCTAACACCGCCGGTAGTTAAAACGATTCGCCGCACATCAAGAGAGAGCCCAACTTGCGGCAACGATCGAACGTGCGCTCGAACCGCAGCCGTAGCATAGAGAAGCGCAAGACAGCTTGCCGCCGCATATCCACCGATGGCGCCCGTGAGGCCAAACCCGGCGAAGACGAGTCCGATGCCGAGCAGTGCTTTACCCGCGCCTTCGAGCGCCGTTGAAATTGCAAAGTTGCGAAAATCTTCGATTCCCTGCAACACTGCCCGCGCGCTCGGCAGCATGATATAAAAAGCGAGAATCGCGGCCGTCGCCATGATCGGTCCGCTTTGCGAGATGTGAAGATATCCTGCGATTACGCCACGGGTGACCCAAGCCGCAGCGAAGACGAGCACCGCACTCACGCCCGTCCAGGTCAGCATCCGCTGATGAAGTCGCCGCACCTTCGGCAGATCGCTGACCGCATTGAATTCGGCGGCGAACTTGACGACGATCATCGTCAGAATCGTGGATGGCACGGATGCGACCGTCAGGGCCGCAAAGAGCGAGGAGAGTGCGCCGTACGAAACGACGCCGAGTTTGCGCAGCATCACGAAGTGGAAGAGGTATCCGAAGACGTTGACGATCTGACTGGCGCCGAAGACGAGCAGGCCATGACGCAAGAACTCGCTGCGTGCTAACCGCCGCAACAGGCCGCCGAGGCCGGCGTTCAAGCGACTCGGCACTCAAAGGAACGGACGGTTTGCGCAGTCACACGTCGAAAACGCCGTCCCGTCCGTGAACACCGCGATCGTTCTCCCGGCCGCATACATTTTGCTGTTCGCGGCGTCGGTGGCCGCCGGCGCGCGAGCCCCGCGTTATGGCGTTTGTCTGCTGATCGCACTGGCCCCGTTCGCATTGTACCTCGACATCGGCACGACAACGTTGACGCTCTCAAAGGTGGCTTTGGTCGGCGTCGCCGCGGGTTTGCTGATCTACAAAATCCCACTCGAAACGTTTCATACCGCCGCGTTTTGGAGGCTCTTCGCCGCCGGAATTCTCCTTGTGTTGACGACGGCCGGTTCGATCGCTCATGCGCAATTCGCGGCGCCCGCCATCCGCGAAACGCTCAAAGCATGCGAATACCTTTTGCTCTTTACGGTCGTGTACGCCGCGAACCGCCTCGATCCAGACCCCGAGGCGCAAAGAGTCGTCATCGGCGCTACGGTGCTCTGCGTTGCGGTCGTCGCCCTGTTCCAAGAGTGGCATGGTGCTCCCTCGCAAGTTTCAGTCGGCGGTGCTGTCGTGCCGCGCATCGCGGGAACATTGGAGGGGCCCAACCAGCTCGCGGGTTATCTCGGCGTCGCGCTGCCGCTCGTGGCTGCGCTCTGTGCCCAGCGGTTCGATCGTCTGACGGCAATGACTCTGGTTGCGAGCACTGCCGCATTAGTTCTGACCTTCTCACGAGGCGGCATAGTCTCGACCGTCGTCGCGGTCGCGGTCGTCCTGGTGCTGTCAAACGCGCACGCCCGTGCAACGCTTGTAGCTTTTGCAGCCGGCTTGTGCGCGGGCTTTGCGGGCATCGCCGGTTGGGCGATCGCCAGCAGATCGCCGGCGATCTTTGCCTTCTGGACGCTCGAAACAACGAACGCCGGCGGCGTCGGTACGCATGGCGAGTTGTGGCGCGCGGCAATTGCGTTGTGGCGTCGTCATCCCATCTTCGGTATCGGGGCCGGCAATTTTGAATACGCGTTGCCGTCGGTTGGTTTGCGCGGCGTGCGCACGCACGCAAATAGCCTTTACTTGCAGAATCTGGCGGAACAGGGCCTGCCGGGCATCATTGCGACGCTGTTCTTGGTCTGGCAGTCGATCGCGAGTTTCACGCGCGACCTGCGGGGATCTCCGTTCGCGCTGGGCGCCTTTGCGGCGAGCATCGGACTCGCGCTGCATCAGATCGTCGACTTGATCATCTTCTATCCGAAAATCGGCGGCTGGTGGTCGATCGTCTTGGCGCTCGGTGCGTCCGCAATCGCGGCCAGGAAGCATGCATGGATCGGCGAAGCCGCAACGTGATGAACGCGCGTCTTTTTTTATTGATCTGTGGTTTCGTTAGCGCAATCGTTTTGCCCAGTAACGCAGCCAAGGCTGACGCACCAAACGCGAGCACGTCGCCGGCTCAATATAGCTATGTGACCAAAGTACCGGTTGCCTCTAGCCAAGATCCAACTCTTCCGCAGATTCTCGAGGTCGACTTGAATGCGCAGCAACTGAGTGCGCCCGGGCCACTCGCCGTGCGCATCTTGACCTCGCCGAACGTCAGCTCCGTCTTCGTTCACGTCGAGGGCCAAACGTTCGGCATTCCACTCGCTCAAAGTGGCCAATTCGAACTCGCGGTCACGCTTCCGACACTGCCGTCATACATGAAGGGGCGCAACTATAATTTCGATTTTGAAGCGTTGACGACCGACGGCAAGCGAACGCACATCGGCGTGCCGGTCTTCATCACGCTGTAAGACGCTACGGACAACTGAAGACGACATCATCTCCGCCCGGAAAGCCGTATAGCGGCCCGTCGCTCTGCCGCTTGCCATGCTCCGTCACGCGATCGTAGAGCTCTTCTTTTTGCAAAAGCTCGTCGGAAGTCGCACGCAGTTGCGTCGCGAGCGCCGAGCGTAAGGCATGCTCCGCCGCCTCGCGCGAACGGGCGAGAACCGTCAACGCGAGCACCTGATTTTGAATCGCTGCGCGCGCAATCGTGCGGTGACCGACTTCATGTACTCGCAGAGCAGCGGCGAACGAATCGTACGCGGCACGCTGAGCGGCCGAAGATTGCGGCCACGTCCACCGCGGCAGCTGAAACTGCGAAACGCCAAGCGCCAAGACCGCCGTCCCGCGACCTTGGAAGCGACCGTTGCCGGCGCTTGCAGTGCGAGCGCCCATCAGCTTAGCCGTCACGTGATACAGGTAACGGCCGACAGTTGGGTGGGAGGCCGCGTAGATTGACGCGGTGCGGCAATCGCTAAAATGCCTCACGTCATAGCGGGTCGTCTCGGGGCCGCTCGCAGCCAGTGTTAGGATCAACACCGGCATCACCGCGGCTCGGAACGCACGTCCCGCACAGAAGACCGCCTCGGGCGCTGCTCGCGATTGCAATTACGCTCGGACTCCTCGCCGCAGCAGATGCGCTTTGCTTCCTCTATCGTCCGAGCGCGCCGCGGCTGCCCGAACATTTCTCATCGCTCTACCTGGATCGGTACACATTGCAGTTTCGGGGCGCTGCACGACCGGTCGTCGTCTTAGGGGATTCGGTCCTGTGGGGCTACGGCGTCCCGGCAAGCGAGAATGTCGTTCAGCATTTGCGCCAACGATTTCCAAACGTGCCGTTCGCAAATTTCGCGTATGAGGCGGAAGGGCCGCCGGACGTTGATTTTCTGCTGCGTTACCTGATTGCCAGCGACGTTCGACCGCGCGCCGTGCTGATGGATCTGAATACGCTGACCTACAATCCGTTCTCAAAGCAGTACCAGCGCCTCGGACGCGCGCTCGAGCGCAAAGCGCCGACCTTTCTGCAGCCGTTCGACCAGCAGCGAATCGAGCTTTCGGATGACGTCGCCGCCCCGACGCTCGAGCAGAAGCTGGACGCGTTTATGCAAGATCATTGGCAGCTCTACGGATACCGGGTCGATATTCACCAGTTCCTCTTTGGCGACGCCGACGCCATCACCGCACTTTGGAACCACTTCGCACCCAGACTTCGCAAGGCGGGCAGCCAAAGCGAGCCGGCGTACTTTGGACTCTACGATCTAACGCCGCTCGGAACCGACAACATTGCGTTTGCCTATTCGCAGCACGTCTTTTCAAGGCTGAAAGCACTGCGCGTTCCTGTCGTTGCCTTCTTGCCGCCGGTCAACCACGCGCTGGTCGCGCAGTTCATCGCCTCACGCGCGTACGATGCGAACCTGCATCGGCTGCAGGCACTCGGGCGGCAATATGGCGACACGGTCCTCAATCTCGATCGCCTGCTGCCGCGCGGCGCGTTCCTGGACAACGCGCATCCGAACGCTGCCGGAAATCGCCGGCTCGCTGACGCTCTCGAGCCGGCCATCCAAAATGCGCTTGCGAGATAATTCGTTGCGACGCGTAATCATCGGCGCATCGTTGGCCGTCGCCTGTCTAGTCACGGTCGCTTCGTTATCCCGCGCCGACGCGCCCAGCATCGTCGGCTCGCCGGAGGTTCACGTAACAACGTTGAGCGGCAGTGGTGCGCTCGGGATACGAGATGGCAGCGCTCACGATGCAAGTTATGTTGCACCCTTCGGCATCGCCGTCGACCGGCTTGGACGAATCTACGTTAGCGACGCCGGAGCGCAGCGGATTCGCGTGATCGAACGCAACGGCTCGGTGCGCACGTTGGCCGGTTCTGGTAACCTCGACAGCGACGCGCTTTGGGTGCGCGGTGGCTATGCCGACGGACCCGGAAGCCGCGCGCGTTTCGATCGTCCCGCGGGAGTCGCATTTGGAGCCGACGGTGCGCTTTACGTCGCCGACACAAACAACCACTGCATTCGTCGGATCGACCTCAACGGAAACGTCACGACATTTGCCGGCTCTCCATCGGCGCAAGGGCATCTTGATGGGCCGCGACAATCCGCAACATTCGATCGCCCGACGGGGCTTGCCGCGGATTCAACCGGAAATTTGTACGTCGCAGACTACTTCGGTGTACGGATCATCGCGCGGGACGGAGCTGTCAGCACGATTGCGAATTTCGGCAACACGCCGTTCGGCATTAGCGTTGCATCGTCGCCGAGGGGTCCGGTGATCTTCATTGCCGATTTTCTCGGTATCGCACGTCGCGCTGCGGACGGAACAGTTGAACGTTTCGCGGCAGCCGGCGCAGTCGGTACTCGTTACTTGCAAGGCGCTGCGGAGATCGGATCCCCGTTTGGCATCAGCGCGTTTGACACTCAGTCAGTGGTTTTCTCGGATCCACGGTCCAACACGGTAAGCTATCTCAACTGGACGGCCGGCGCACTTCAGGTGCTTGGCGGCCTGCCGGTTTCGGATGGCGCCGCCTCCGCCGCCGGCTTTCGCGATGGCTCAGGTACGCAATCCCGCTTCGATGCGCCGATCGGAGTCCTGGCGCGCGGCAACGGCATCGTTCTCGTCGCCGACGCGGCAAATCGTCGTGTCCGGCAGATTAGCACACTCGATCGCTCGCACGACGCACTTCCGGGCGGCGAACCCAAGCTCGGAGGGTCCGGATTCAAGGTCGTGTTTGTCGGAAACTCGTTCTTGTGGGAATACACGCGCTGGTCGGATTCGATTCAAGGCATTGTCGAAGCCGCGTTAAAAAAGCGGCTCCACCGCGACGACATTGTCGTCAATCCGTATCTTTTTCCCGGAGCCGGCTTCGGCGCGGATTTAGATTACATCGATTACCTTGCGAGATTGGGCGGCGCTAACCTCGTCATTTTGAATATCAATGAGAACACGATTGCGGCGGCCGGAGCGTTCGAGGAAGTCGAGCGGTCGAGCGAAAGCTGGCGCCCGCAAATGATTGCAGCCCTGAGCCGAATGAACGCGACGCTGAAGTCGCTTCACATCGGATTCTTAGTGTACACGACGCCGCTCGGTAGGAACATTTCACCAACGGAAACCGTCGTGGCGCGCCTCCTGTCGCCGGCTGGCCAACAAGTACCGAACAAGCAATTCAACATCGCATTGAACGATGCCGTGAAAGCTTCGGGTGCGCCGCTGCTCAATCTCTTTACCGTCTTTGAAGACACGCTTCGTGCACCGATTCATCCGGCGCTCTTTGGAACTGCCGACGAACATTTTTCATATGCCGCCCGCGTGCTTGTCGCGCGCAATCTTACCGACGCGATCCTCCGTCGCGGTCTAATACCGCCCCGCCGATAGAAAAGAAAGAGCCCGCCGAACGACGGGCTCTTATCTTTTGCGATCGACTGGATCGCGTTTGGCTTTTTCTTTGCTTACGGGCTCGGGAACGACGTGATCAACATCTGGCCGCCGCCGCCGGTATAGAACGGCTGCCCACCTGAACCATTGACTTGGTATTGCTGACCAATGTGGGTTCCGTCATTCGTGAAGCACGTCTGCGACGAAGTGTTCGGGTTGTTGAACGCCGTAAACGTGTTGCCCGGCATCGTCGGAGCTAGCGGACGGAAGATTCCAGCGCCAGAGTCATAGATCTGGATGTTCTGGATTCCGAGTCCGCCGGTTCCGTTCGGCAGCGCCTGGCAAGGTCCGATGGCCATCGCGCGTTCCACATAGCCGGCGAATCCGCCGCCTAGGAAGTTGTTCTGGGCACCCGGACAACCCGGCCCCGTTATGTTGCAGCCGTTATCGAAGAACGTGAAGTCATCGAACGCGTGCGTAGACTCGTTGAAGACACCCAAGCTCCAGGAGCCTGGTGCCGGGCAACCAGGTCCGGTCGTGCAGAACGTCTCGACGTTTAACGTCGGGGGTTCACCTGCGCCCGGTGATGGGTTGATATAGTTCGAGCTGAAGAAAGCCTGATCGAGCGGGAAGGCGTTGCCCGTGAACGAGCAGAGATTCAGCCAGTCGAACCAGTTCGTCGGGTACTGCGTGAAAACGCCGCCCGAATAAGTCTCGACTGTCTGATACTCGATCATCGGGATGATGCATCCGCCACCTGGAGCGACCATTGCTTCCAGCACATCCGTGCTCGTCGAGTACGCCGAAGGCGGCGGACCCGGTGGAATTACGAAGCTGAAGAACGGCGGCCCGACGGCCGGATTACAACCGGAACCGACCTGAGCCGGCCCGACGCAGTACGCAGCCAACTGGCCGAAGATTCCGGAGTACGGTCCCGGCGGGCTCGTCGTCGTTGAGAATCCGAAGCCGCCCGGGATATCTACGGCGTTTGAGCCTTGGTGAACTTGACCGCCGCGAACGACGCCGAGCGCCTTCGCAAGTCCGGCCACTTCAGATTGGGTCATGTGGTGCACTTTGATTGCGCCCACATTCGCCTTCGGGAAATTCTTCGAGGCGATCTGCTGTTGCAACTTAGCCAGCATCATTTGTGCGGTGAGGTTGCCGCCAGTGGCACCACCCGTCGCACCCGTGCCGCCCGGCAACGAGCTCGATGTGCCTCCGCTACAGCCCGCGATCAGGCCCGCGAGGGCCAACGCCGCGACGCTGGATAGCGTAAAGCGGGAGAGAAATGAACGCATGAACTTCTCCATATGGAAGAGTGAAGTACGAGGGCATTGGGTATTCCCTCGGGTTCTCCTCCCTTGCACGGCACCATTGGGGTTCCTTCAAATCCTCTGCTTTGCCAATGCGCTTTCTGAGTTGGGCGGCGACTCCAAGCGATTTCTGAAAGCGGAGTCTTCCATGCGCGGAGAATCTGCCGCTCGATGACCGTCATTCGCATCTTCATTTTGGTTACCGCAACGATCGCGCTCCTCGGCGCAGTCGCCGAACCC
>JAFARW010000010.1 GCA_019245275.1 Vulcanimicrobiota bacterium | reverse complement strand
ATTCCAAAACTGGAACTGCGGATCGTATGTCGCAACGCGGCGCGGCATGCCGAGAAGCCCCAGCCAATGCATCGGCAAGAACGTGCCGTTGAAACCGATGAAGAACAACCAGAAGTGCACTTTGCCCCAGAACTCGTTCATCAAGCGCCCCGTCATCTTCGGGAACCAGAAGTACGTGCCGGCGAAGATGCCCATCAAACTGCCGCCGACCAAGACGTAATGCAGATGGCCAACGATGAAGTACGTTCCGTGCGCGTGCAAGTCGAATGGAACGGCCGCTAGATAGACGCCGGTCAAGCCGCCGCACGTAAACGTGGCGATGAAGCCGATCGCGAACATCATCGGCGTCGTGAAGTGAATCTTGCCGCCCCACAGCGTGGCGACCCACGAGAAGATCTTGATGCCGGTCGGAATCGCGATGAACATCGTGAGAATCATGAACGGCAGTTGCAGCCACGGTGCGAGGCCGGAGGTAAACATATGGTGCGCCCATACCATGAAGCCCAATAGCGCGATCGCCACAGAGCTGAAGGCGATCATCTTATAGCCGAAGATCGGCTTGCGCGCAAAAGTCGGGAAGATCTCCGATATCATGCCGAACGCCGGCAAGATCATAATGTAGACGGCCGGATGCGAGTAGAACCAGAACATGTGCTGCCACAGCACCGGGCTGCCGCCCTTGGTCGGGTCGTAGAACGGGACGCCGAACTGCCGCTCGATGAAGAGCGCTGCCAGCGCCGCGCCGAGGGCGGTCGTCGCGATCATGAGCAGCGGCGCCGTCGCGAACTGACCCCAAACGAAGAGCGGCATGCGCGTAAACGTCATGCCGGGCGCGCGCATCTTCAAAATCGTCACGAGGAAGTTTATGCCGGTCAGCGTTGAGCTGACGCCGATCAAGAAGATAGCCGCGCACCACATCGACGTTCCCGCCGCGCCTTGCAGCGACATCGGCGGATACTCGGTCCAACCGGCTACCGGAGCGCCCATCAGAAAGGACGCGTAAAGCATCAGGCCGGCTGGCGGAAACATCCAAAACGTGATCATGTTGATCCATGGAAATGCAACATCGCGCGCGCCGATCTGCAGCGGGAAGACGAAGTTTCCAAAGCCGCCGGTCAACATCGGAATGATCACGAGCCACACCATCGTCGAGCCGTGCACTGAATAGAGTTCGTTGAACGTATCGGGCTTCACGAATGTTGCGTTCGGACTCATCAATTGAACGCGGATCAATTCGGCCAGCAATCCGCCGAGCACCATGAATAAGAACGCCGTGATGATGTACTGTATCCCGATGATCTTGTGATCGATCGAGAAGATGTACTTGCGAATAAAGCCTTGCGGCTCGGGATGGACGTGTTCCGCAATCCCGCCGGCGTGTACTGGTGCTGTAGCGACTGACATTTCGAGTTTCTCCGTTACTTCAATGTATTAAGGTAGGCGACAAGATCGGCGATGTCCTTATCGCTGATCGCGTTTTGCGAAGCATTCGGCATGTGCCCCATGTCGCCGTCGAATCCGCCCTTGATGATCTTTGCGACGTTGTCCGGTGTCGCCGGATCACCGTCGACCAGTTTCGGATGCGACGGATCGTGCAACACCCCGCGCAAGCCCGGCCCAACCACGCGCTGCGTAAACGGCCCGAGTGCGTGACACGCCGTGCACTTCTGACTGAAGAGCGTCTGACCCGCGGATGCAACGCCGCCGCTCAAATTGACCGGTGCATTCGCAGCCGACGCGGAGGGAATCGCGTCGCTCGCGTGCGCGTTCTTCTGCTTCCATCCATTTAGCCACGCGTTGAACTTGTCTTGCGGTTCGATCACGATCACTTGCTTGTTCATCGTGCTGTGCAGCGTTCCGCAGAATTCGGTGCAGATGATCTTGTAGCGGCCGGCTCGCGTCGGCGTGAAACGCAACGTGTTGATCAGACCCGGCACCATATCGGCTTTCAGGCGCATGGCGGGCATCCAGAACGAGTGGATGACGTCTTGGGACGTCGTGTGCAGCGTGACGGGAATGCCGAGCGGCAAATGCATCTCATCGGTGACGACGCCGTGGACGCCGGGATAGCGGAAGTCATAGAACCACTGATGCCCGATCGCTTCGAGCACAAGACCGGTATTCGGCTGGATCTGCACTTCGTACCAGATGCGAATGCTGAAAATTCCCAACAGGATGATGAAGATCGTTGGAATCGCCGTCCACCAAAACTCGAGCCGGCGATTGTCGTGGATCTGAACGCCAACTGCGTCGGGCGCATCAGTTGCTCGGTGGCGAAACTTGATCGCAAAGTACAGCAGGTAGCCGACGACGACAATGAAGATCGTTGCGGCTGATGCGGTCAAGAATTTGAAGAGCGCATCGACTTGAGCCGCCGGAATAACGGCTTCGGGCAATTGCGGGATGTCTTGGATACGCCAAAAGATCACGCCGATTACAGCCGCGGCGCTTAGGATCGCCAGAACAGCCGTGACGACCCAGAAACCCCGGTCTAGGTGAACGACCGGATCTTTGTTCTCGACTGCCACCTTAACCGTTATTTGACTGCAGTAGCGTCCGTCCTGGCGCATGCGTGCAGCGGTGCAGCGAGCTGCGCCGTTACCCAAGCGATGTTGGTGATAGCGGTTCCGACAACTATCGCATCGGCACCGGCGTCGCGTGCCGCTGCGACGTCTGCTGGACTGCGGACCCCTCCTTCGCAAATGACGAACCCGCCGAATTTGTCCAGCGCGCGCACAAGGTCGATCGCAGGCAACGACGCACCGGATGTTTCCTTTGTATAGCCGCACAGCGTCGTCGCGAGGAGCGGGATGTCGAGCGCGTGGGCGGCGAGCGCATCTTCTCGCGTCGCACAATCAGCCATCGCGATCGCACCGCCGCTCGCGATGCGACCGACCAGCTGCTTCGTTGTTGCACCTTGCGGTCGCGCGCGCAGCGTTGCATCGAAAGCAATGACGTCCGCGCCGGCGTCTAGCAGTTCCTCGACCTCGCCGAGCGTCGGCGTGATGTAGGGTTCAAATCCGGCGTAGGATCGTTTGATCAGTCCGATCACCGGCACGCTGAGTGCCGCCTTAACTGCGCGGACATTCTTCGCGCTTTCGATTCGAACGCCAACGGCACCGCCGGCTTGAGCAGCCAGCGCCAAGGCCGTAATCATTTCGGTCGAAGCGAGCGGCGAGTCGGAATCTGCTTGCACCGAAACGACCAATCCGCGCAGCATATCGAGTTCGATCATTCGCGAACTCGATCGATCTTTACATGCGCATCGCGATACGCGAGGAGCAGCGCGCCGACAACGTTGTCGTAGTGCGGTATCACGACGGTTGCTTCCGGCAGCCGATCCTTTAGCCGCGCGACGATCGCATCGTGGAACGATCGATCCTTCGTCAAGCCGCCCGTAAACGCGACCTGAACCGGCCCCGGGAGAACGCGTTTGTTTCCGTAGAGGCGTCGCGCGGTTAACGCGGCCAGCGATGCCAGCGTATCGGCAGCTTGGTCAACGATCAGACGCGCGTCCGTTACGCCGTCGCGTGCAAGCTCCATCGTCCGCGGCGCGAAGTCGGCTACGGCACTACGTGGGATCTCGCCCGCATAAACCGCACGCGCGATTTCGCGTTCCGACTTGCGACGGAAATGTTTGAGCAACGGCTTGCGCAACTGACTGGGCAGCGCAGCGTCGGTATCGCGCATGACGCGCTCGAGCGCGCGACGCGCGATCCAAAAACCGCTTCCCTGATCACCGAAGAGATAACCCCATCCGCCGACGGTGATCGCATCACCATCTTCGTTGCTGCCGTACGCTGACGTGCCGGTGCCGCAGATTACTGTGACGCCCGGCTTTCCCCCCAACGCGGCCGCGTGCGCGATCGAGGCGTCATGGACGATCGAAAAATGTCGCGCGTTCGGTTTCGGCTTTTTGCCATAGACGCGACCTTCATAGCCGCTAATACCCGCAACGATCGAAACGAACTTCGCATCCGGTTCGACTCCGCCGTTGCGCAGTGCGGCACTTAGCGCTCCGTGAACCGCATCGCGCAGACGTGTTGATTCTTTCCGCTGGTCGATTTCATCCGCTGGGCCGGCTTTGCCGCGGCCGATGATGCGGCCATCGCGATCTGCGACGATCGCTTCAGTCGCGCTTTGTCCGCCATCTAACCCCGCGAAGAGTTTCATGCGCGCGTCTCGAGCAGCATCTGCGCAAATCGCTCGGCGCGCGCTTCGCTCACGGATCTTTTCGTGGAGCGCTCAACGTCACCGCAATACTCCAGAACATGGTACAGTTCGTGCGCGATCGCATGCTCAATGAACCGCTGCGCCTCGTCGCCTTTCATTTTGTTCAACACGCGGGTGTTGATGCGAATCGCCGACTCGCTTGGATCAAATTCGGAGCGCACGTCAAATCCGCCGCCGCCTCCGAGATCCTCAAAGAACAGGTTGACTTTGGTAAGGTTCATCGCCGCAAGTCGACGCCGTCGGCGATCAGCGTTTTGCGTAGGAGTTGCGCGTCGAGGTCGCGCACCGTCACGTTCTGTTCGTTCGCGAGCGCGGCCGCCGTTCCGGCCGCCTGACCGAGCGTCATCACGGTCGGCGTTAAGCGGGTTGATGCGAGCGCTTCGTGCGTGGTTGAGATGCAGCGCCCCGCGACCAGCAATTGGTCGATGGCTTTCGGCACGAGACAACGGTACGGAATCTCGTAGCTCTTACCCGCCGGAAGCCGGTGCGTCATCGTTCCGCTGCCCGACGGATTATGCAGGTCAATAGGATAAGCGCTTCGCGCCACGCCGTCATCGAATTGGCGTGCATTTAGGACGTCGTCTCTCGTCAACGTATATTCGCCGACGATGCGCCGCGATTCGCGAATGCCGATCTGGGTCGCGGTTGCTGCGATGCGCGCATTTGCAAAGCCGGGGACGCGCCGACGAAAGAAGTCGATCAGCTGCATCGCCTGCGTGCGCGCTTCGACCTCGGCGCGCGTTAGATCATCCGGATCGAGCGGGTCGATGTTCGTCACACGCGTCATGTTGACGGTCACTTCGTCGTGGTACGGCGTGATGAAGAACGAAACGAGCTCACGCGGGATCGTGACTTCGCCTTTTTCGCGCGCCTCATGCCATAAATCGTACAATCCCGCGACGGCCGTCAACGCCTCCGGTGTGCGCTGGTCCGTCGGAAGACTCGTGCGCACCTGATCTGGATGTGCACGCAAATAGCCTGCCGTTTGCGCGAGATCGACATGACTGATGCGAAAGATCAGCGTGGCCGGCTGCACGCGCCCGCGGTCATCGCCCTGTTGCGTTGCAACGCCGGCGGAAGCCGCAACGTAGGCATCGGCGGTGGCATCGATTGTGATTCGTCCACGATAGGGACGCTCGCCGGCCACGGTCGCAAAAGTGGCGCCTTGCACCATTCGGTGGTCTAGCAACGCGTTCAAGAAATACGCGTGCAGCAAAAGGTCGACGCCCGCCTCCGCCATCATCTCGAAGAGCAGCGCTTTGTGGACTTCAGGGTCGAAGGGCGTGATCGTCGCAACGTAATCGGACGCGTCGTGCAGATGTCCCGGCGATGCGCCCTTTGCAACGAGCCGATCGACGATCTCTTGCGCAATGCCGCCGACGATCTGCTCGGAAGACGAGTGAAACGTCATCCACGGACCAACCATTGCCGCGGTCGCGGTACCGCCGAGAAACCCGTACCGCTCGACTAGCAGCGTGCGCGCGCCGTGACGCGCCGCCGCGATTGCAGCCGCGCATCCGGCATTACCGCCTCCGACGACGAGCACATCGTACTCCTGCATAACGCGCCGGTTCGTCTTAACGCGAGGAGTCTCCGGCGGCGCGCGCGCAGCCTACGCGCATGAAACTTTTCCTCGAAATCGTCGTCTCGATCATCCTGCATCCGATCGCAATGATCTTGATGTGGATCAACCTGCTCGCGCGAAGCGACCTCGATTCGACGCGCAAACTGATCTGGTTCATCGTCAGCATCATCTGGGGGCTCGGCCCGATTCTCTATCTATTTGTTGAAGACGGCAACTTGTGGTGATGCCCTACGCGCGATTTTTGCTTGTAAGAATGCAGACCGGTGCGTCCGATGCGAGCCCGCTGAGTTCTTCCGTCGCTAACGCGACGACTTGAGCGGCCGAGGCCAAGGCGGAAAGATCGCTCACTTTCGCACCATGTAAGATGTAGATTTGAGGCAGGGCGCGACCAACATCGCCAAACGCCGTTTGCTCATCGATCACGCGCGCCAGCACGGTTTCAGCCTCGCCCGCAGTCGTCTGCGTAACGACCGCATCGCGCATGCCGGCGCGCGCGACGCCCGTGCGATCGACGACGCGCAGATCGACGACGCTCCGCCGGCCTGCACGACGCTCGCCGCTGAACACCGTTAGCTCCGGCGTCGCTTGAAGTGCTTGCAATTCGTCAACCGAGCGACGCATGACGCGCGCAGCCGCAGCGCGCAATTCGCTAGGCGAAAGCACCCGATGTTCGCCCTGTTCGCTAAGAGCGCTCGCGCCGGATGCCGTTGCGCGGACCAGATTGCGCTGCGCATCGATCTCGATCGCGACGTCGACTGCATCCGGCGCCGCTCCCGATGCAATCGCGGCATCTTCTGCCTCGCGGCGCACCGCCATGATCTCAGCGGGCGAGGGCGCGACGATCGTTCGCTCGACGACGTCACGCACGAGCGCCAATGCGACACCGATCGGCGAGATAACCTCCGCATCGCGCGCCAAGCGAAAGTCGGCGCCGAAGCGCTGCGCCGCGTATGGAACGAGCGCGCCCGCGCCGCCGCCGCCTCCAACGATCACAACAGTTTCCGGATCCAGCTCGTAATCAGTCGTCAACTCGCGCACGGCAACCAGCAACTTATTCGTCGCGACGTCCAGCATGCGGCGCGCGAGCTCCCGTGGCTCGAGGCCAACGTACGCGCCGGCGACTTCGAAAGCGCGCGTTGCCGCATCCACATTCCCTTGTGCGAACGCTCCGGCAGGAATGACGCCGAGGACGTTCGCCGCGCATGTCGGCGTCAGTGCGATTCGCGAACCACTCACAGGCTCGAGGCACAGATAGTCGGCAGGATCCCGCGGCGTGGGCGCGACCTGCACCGTGCGCGATCCTGCGACCTCATCTACATCGCAGAACGATGCATATCGCAGGCCGGCGATGTGGGCGGAGCGCGGGCCAACGTCGACGATTCCTTGCGCGTTCGCGCGCAACATCGAGCCGCCGGCGACGCCGAGTGTCCGCACGTCGAGCGTGCGCAGCATCGTGCGGTGTCCGCCGATCCTCGCCGGCCGCATCTGCGGCATCCCGTTTCGAATCGCGCTGCAATCGGCGCTCGTACCGCCGACCTCGATGAAGATGCCGTCGGTCACATTCTCGTGCAAGAGCGCGCCGGCGACGCCGGCCGCAGGTCCGGAAAGCAGCGTCATGATTGGCCGTCGTTGCACTTCTTGCAAATTCATCACGCCGCCGTCGCTGCGCATGATCATTAATGGCGCGGCGATCGAGGCGCGTTCAACCGCATCGTTTGTCATCTGAGCGGTCTGCATCATCTTTGGCAGAATCGCCGCATTGAGCGCCGCGGTGCGCGTGCGTGCGCGCAAGCCGTACATCGACGAGACCTCATGCCCGCCGGTCGCCGCGACACCGCGCGAGCGTGCATGCGCGATTGCGTTCTCTTCTCGCTCCGGCCGGTCGACGCTGAACGGCTCGCTGACAGCGATGGCGCCGACGCCGGAGTTTGCTGCATCGTCGATGGCTCTGCGTGCGCTCGCATCGTCTCGCACAAAGACGGTTACCGGCGCAAATCTCGCTCCGGGCGCAAGATCAAACGGTCGAAATGAGAGCTGCGTCCGCGCGAACACGCCAAAGCGATCGAGCAAGCCGATCACCGCAACGTTTGCAACATCGCCCTCCAGCAGCGAATTTGTCGCCTGGGTCGTCGAGTGCGCGATGAACGAAACTTCATGCGGTTCGACACCGCCGTCGCGAACAAGTTGTTCGATGCCCGCGATGATACCGGCGGCGACGCCTTCCGGCGCATCGTGCGTCGTCGGCACCTTGAAACGCGCACGAAGCGTGCGTGATTGCGCATCGATCGCCACGATATCCGTGAATGTTCCGCCGACGTCGACGCCAACGCGCACCGATGATGAGTTCACTGCAGTGCGGTGGCTAACTCATCATAAAAGCGCGCCATCGTTTTCATCCCCGCGAAAAATTGGCGCAAATTGAACTTCTCGTTGGGCGCGTGAATCGCATCATCGGGCAAGCCGACGCCGATCAGCACCTGCGGCAGAT
>JAFARW010000093.1 GCA_019245275.1 Vulcanimicrobiota bacterium | reverse complement strand
CCCCTCCTCCGCGAGTTCGCGAACCTTCCTTTAGAGATGCTCGCCGCGCTAAGCGCCGACGACGCCAGAAAATACGTCGAAAATGCCGGAACCGGGCCGCGCGATGAGCGCGCGTCCGAAGCGTCGCGAATCCTCACGTGCGCGTCGCGCGGCAGCCGCCTCGCATTGATGCAAACCTCTTCGATCACGTCCGCGCTTGAGCGCGCCGGCATTGAATCCCGAGTCGTGACGATCGCGACGCGCGGCGACCTGGCGCCGCATCGCCCGCTGAGCGAGATGAATGCGGAAAACATTTTCGTCAAGGAAATTGAGGTGGCGCTCCTGGACGGGCGCGCCGATTACGCAGTTCATTCGTGCAAGGATTTGCCGAGCACACTCGACCCGGGTTTGCAGTTGATCGCGATCTCGGAGCGCGAGGATCCGCGCGACGCGTTTTGCAGCGAGCGCTTTGCTTCGTTCTACGAGTTGCCGTCCGGCGCGCGGGTCGGAACGTCGAGCATTCGGCGCCGCGCGCAACTCAAATCTTTGCGTCACGATCTCGAATACGTTGATTGCCGCGGCAACGTCGACACGCGATTGCGAAAGTTGCGTGAAGGCGAGTTCGATGCGCTTGTTCTTGCGATGGCCGGGCTTAACCGTCTGAGTGCGGCGGCTTCATCGACCGTTGCGTTCGAAGTCGATGAAATCGTGCCCGCGGTTGGACAAGGCGCACTTGCGGTCGAAACACGCAGCGAAGGAAGTGAGCTGCACGAAACGATCCGCGAAACGATCAACGATACCTGCACGGAGCTTGCGGTCGTCTGCGAACGCTCGGCACTGGCGGCACTCGGCGGCGGATGCAACGCGCCGATCGGCGTCAACGCGCACTTTGGAGCCGGCGCACTCACGGTCTCGGGGATTGTTTGTTCGCATGACGGATCGCAAACGGTGGCTGCGCGCGCGACTGCTACCGTCGAAAATCCGTTACAAGCCGCGGAGTTGGGAGAACGGTTGGCAACGCAGCTGCTGACGTCGGGGGCGGCGCAGCTGTTGGGATCGCCGGAAATTGGGCTGCCGCTTGCAGGCCGGATCATCATGTTGCCGCGGACCCAGGAGCGAGAGAGCCGGATTGCGCCGGCCCTCGAACGAGGCGGCGCTCGAGTCCTGCAGGTACGCGGCGCTGAAGAAGCGCTGCAAGCGCTCGGCGAAGGGACTGTCGACATGGTCGTTTTCGCATCCAGCGGCGCCGTGGATACTGTTAGTGAGATGTTTCCAACGTGGCGCGTCGACGCGACTCGGCCGGCGATCGCGGCGATGGGCGAGGCGTCCGCCGGGGCAGCGGCGGAGCGCGGCGTCGAGGCCGACGTCGTTGCCGAGCAGCCCACGATCGAGTCGCTCGTTGTGGCGATCCAGCGTTATTTCAAGCACGGAGTTGCAACAAGATGATCCGTCAATCGGTCCGCGGACCGAAAATTCGCTTACGTCGTCTGCGCGCATCTGAAGCGCGGCGGGCGCTGGTGCGCGAGCACCACGTGATGGTTGAGCGGCTCGTGCAGCCGATCTTTATCGTCGAAGATGAAAGGGCTGCCGGTCCGATTGCGAGCCTGCCCGGCATCTCTCGACTCACCGTCCCGCAGGCGGTTACATATGCGCGCCGGCTGCAGCAAATGAAGATTCGCGCGGTGATGCTTTTCGGGCTTCCGGCGCACAAAGATCCGATCGCAAGCAGCAACTACGAGCCGCAGGGCGTCGTTCAGCGTACGATTCGCGAGATCAAAGCAGCCGTGCCCGAGCTGCTAGTCTGCGCCGACCTCTGCAACTGCGAGTACACGGATCACGGTCATTGCGGCTTGCTCGATGCACGCGGAGACGTCGACAACGACCGCACGGTCGAAGTCCTCGTGCGCACGGCGTTGACGTACGCGGCCTCAGGCGCGGATGTCATTGCGCCATCGGATATGATGGACGGTCGCGTCGGCGCGATACGCGACGCGCTCGACGAAGAGAATTTCTTGCAAGTTGCGATCCTCTCATATGCCGCCAAATACGCATCGGCGTTCTACGGACCGTTTCGCGAAGCCGCAGGATGCGCACCGCAATTCGGCGATCGGCGCACGTACCAGATGGATCCGCCGAACGTCCGCGAAGCGATGCGCGAGATCGAGCTCGATATTCGCGAAGGCGCCGACGTCGTGATGATCAAGCCCGCGCTTTCCTATCTCGACGTGATCCGAGCTGCACGCGAGCGGTTCGATGTACCGATTGCTGCATTCAATGTCAGTGGCGAGTACGCGATGCTCCACGCGGCGGCGTCAAATGGGTGGCTCGATCTGCCGCGGGCCGTCGATGAAGTTCTTGCTTCGATTACGAGGGCGGGCGCGGATCTGATCGTGACCTACTTTGCGCAGGAGTATGCCGAACGCAATGGATGAAGCGGGCGCGGCCGTCATTATCTTGGCCGGCGGGAAGGCAACGCGCTTTCCAGGCAAACTCGAGCGGCCGATCGGAGACGTTCCGATGCTGGCTCATATTTATCGCAGCGTGCAAGGCCTCTGTCCGACCTATATCTGTTTAAGCGCCGATTCAGATTTGGCGCATAAGCTGCAGCTCGATGCGGAAATCCTCGTCGATCGCGAACCCCTGCGCGGCCCACTCCCGACGTTACTGGATGCATTTGAGGTCGTGCGCGAGTTACGCGCCTTCGTCGTTGCCGCCGACATGCCGTTCGTGCAAGCGAACACCTTACGTGAGATTGCCGAGCATTGGAAATCCGACGACGAGGCCGTCGTCGCGCTCGATGAAGAAGGCCGACCGCAACCGTTGCTTGCGCTTTACGATCGGAAAGCATTCGTTCGTGCGGCAGCATCGCTGGACTCTGAACGCGACGGCGTGAAGGACACACTGCGGCATCTTCGTTGGCGAGGCATCACATTGCGAGAGTCTAGCGCACTGGCGAATATCAATACCGAAGATCAGTATCGCGCGGTAACCGCATGAGACTCGAACGTTCGCTCTCCGCCTATGCACGCGCGCGGCGCGTGCTCGCCGGTGGCGTCAACTCGCCGGTGCGCGCCTTTAAAGCGGTCGGCGGTTCGCCGGTCTTCATCAAATCCGCAGCGGGCGCAATCGTTCGCGATCTGGACGACCACGAGTACGTCGACTACATCCTCGGGTGGGGTCCATTGATCTTCGGGCACGCGCATCCCGCGATCGTGCGCGCGATTCAACTCGCCGCGTCCAAAGGAACTTGTTACGGAACGCCTACGGAAGTCGAAAGCGAGGTCGCCGAACTCGTTTGCGCAGCGATGCCTTCGATCGAGCGCGTTCGCTTTACGTGCAGCGGGACCGAAGCCACGATGAGTGCCGTGCGTTTGGCGCGCGGCTTCACCGGGCGGCGCCTTGTTCTGAAGTTTGCCGGCTGTTACCACGGACATGCGGATGGATTTTTGATCGAAGCCGGGAGTGGCGCACTGACGAATGACGTGCCGACCTCACCGGGAGTTACGGCCGGAACAGCGAGCGACGTGCTCGTTCTTCCGTACAACGACATCGATGCCGTCAGATCTGCGTTCTCTCGCCACGCCGAAGAGATAGCCGCAATCATCGTCGAGCCGTATGCGGGCAACATGGGTCTGGTTTTGCCGAAAGATGGCTATCTGCAAGCGTTGCGTGACATCACTCGCCGTGCCGGCGCCCTATTGATCTTCGATGAAGTGATGACGGGGTTTCGCGCGGGTCCGGGGGGAGCGCAAGGAATTGAAGGCATCGTTCCGGACCTCACGGCGCTCGGTAAGATCATCGGCGGCGGCTTGCCGGTCGGTGCGTTCGGTGGACGGGCCGATATCATGGCATCGGTAGCGCCGGATGGTCCGGTGTATGCGGCCGGCACGCTCGCGGGCCACCCCGTTGCGATGGCCGCCGGCGCTGTCACGCTACGAATGCTTCGTGAGCCCGCAGTTTACGAACAGCTCGAGCGATCGACGGCCGCCATCTGCGACGGACTGCATCACGTTTTTGAAACGCATGGGGTCAGTCACCAACTCTCACAGCGCGGATCGATGTTTTGCATCTTCTTCACAGATAAGCCGGTCTACAATCTCAATGACGCGCGCCGATCCGACACTGCACTCTTCGCGAAATACTTTCACGCGATGCTCGATCGCGGCATCTTGCTGCCGCCCTCGCAGTTCGAAAGCTGCTTCTTTTCAACCGCGCATACCGCGGCGGAAATCGACCACACGGTCGCCGCGGCGAACGACGCGATCGAAAGCCTTCTCGTGCCGTTAGCGAGCCGTTAGATGCCGCTCGTCGCTCTAGGCCTCTCACATCGAACGGCGCCGGTTGACGTCCGCGAGCGCCACGCTTTTGCACCTGCGCGGATGGGCGAAGCGCTCACAGCACTCCGCGACTACGAAGCGGTGCATGAAGCGGCGATGCTTTCAACCTGCGGTCGCATCGAAATCTACGCCGAGCTCGACGACTATGAAGCGGGCGTCGATCAACTGAAGTCGTTCCTCCAGAACTTCCGCCACGGCGAGGTCGAGGATCTCGAATCCTACTTGTACACGTTGCTCGGGCGCGACGCGATCGAGCATCTCTTTCGCGTCAGCACCGGACTCGATTCGATGCTGATTGGTGAAGCCGAAATCTTAGGCCAAGTGAAAGACGCATACGTCCAAGCGCAGGCAGCCGGGTCGATCGGAAAGACGCTGCATCGGCTCTTCAAAGATGCGATTCACGCAGGCAAGGCGGCGCGCTCGCAGACCGGTATCGGTGACGCCTCGGTCAGCATTGCAACCGCCGCGATCGATATGGCGCTAGCGAAACTCGGCTCGTTGGAGGGCAAGTCCGTTGCGATCGTGGGCGCAGGCAAGATGGGACGTACCGCAAGCAAACGCCTGCGAACGCTCGGCATCGCGGCCCTTTACGTCGTCAATAGAACGCCGGAGCGAGCCCGTCAACTCATCGATGAGGCGCAGGGCGAAGCGGTCGACTTGGCCTCACTCGAAAGCGCGCTGGCTCGTGCGGACGTCGTCGTCACATCAACCGGGGCATCGCATTTTATCTTAACGCCACAAAACGTTGCAGCCGCGATGCGACAGCGGCCACACCAGCCGCTCTTTGTTGTCGACATCGCGGTGCCGCGAGATGCCGATCCGCAGATCGCGCAACTTCCGAACGTGTCGCTCGTCGACATCGACGCTCTCAAGGATGTCGTCGACTCGAAACTGCGGATGCGTCGTGAGGCGGTGCCACACGTTGAAGAGATCATCGCCGAGTATGTGACCAGATTCGGCGAATGGTATCGCACACGCAGCACGATCCCCGTCATCGCGTCGCTGACCAAGAAAGCCGAAGCGATCCGCCAGGCCGAGATCGAGCGACTCTTTGCACGCTGTCCGGAATTGAGCGAGCGCGAGCGGATGCTGATCACCGGCAGCTCGCTTTCAATTATCTCGCGCCTGCTGCACAACGTCATCACGCGTATCCGCGACAACGCGCCGGACGACCGCGAGCAAACGCTTCTGCGCGAGCGCCTGCTGCATGAATTATTCGATTTGCAGGAGCAGCCGAAGTAGGAAAAGTCTACCTCGTGGGCGCCGGACCAGGCGATCCCGGTCTCCTGACGCTGAAAGCCGCGCAACTGATCCGCTCCGCGGACGTTCTGCTCTACGACCACCTCGCAGCGCAACCAATTGTTGCACTCGCACCGCAAACGTGCGAACGAATTTATGCCGGCAAACAGGCGGAGCATCACGCGCTCACTCAATCGGAGATCAACGAGCTATTGATCGAAAAAGCGCGCGGCGAGAGTCGTGTCGTTCGTCTCAAGGGAGGCGATCCGTTCGTATTTGGCCGCGGCGGCGAGGAAGCGGAGGCGCTGCGCGCAGCGGGAGTTGCGTACGAGGTCGTACCAGGCGTTACGTCGGCGATCGCGGCGCCCGCCTACGCGGGAATCCCGCTGACGCATCGCGAGCACAACGCGTCGTTCAGCGTCGTCACCGGTCATGAAGATCCGCAGAAAGCGGCTCCGAGCATTGACTGGCGGCGGTTTTGTGAGAAGCGCGGCACACTGGTCGTCATGATGGGCTTGGCAAATCTCCAGTCGATCGTCCGGGAACTGCGACGCGGCGGCCTCGAGGACGCCACGCCCGTCGCAGTTATCCGCGACGGGACGTTACCTTCACAGCAGACTGTGACTGGAACACTCGCGACGATTGTCGAGCGGGTGCGCAGCGCTTCGCTGACGCCGCCCGCAGTCGTTGTTATCGGCGACGTAGTGAACTTGCGCGATCAAATCCGTTGGTTCGATCGGCTGCCGCTATTTGGAAAACGCGTCTTGATCACTCGGCCTGCTGAGTTGATCGATCGCTTCGCGGCCGATCTCTACGAGCGCGGCGCGCAACCGATCTTGGCGCCGACAATCGAGATCGGACCGCCCGACGATCCGCGCACGGCGCGCGACGCGGCGGCCGCGGTGGCGGATCACCAGTGGCTCGTCTTCACCTCCCAAAACGGCGTTCGCGCTTTCTTCGATCACTTGCAGGCGCTGCAACGGGATGTGCGCGCGCTCGGCGGTGTAAAGGTTGCGGCGATCGGTCCGCAGACGGCCGACGCGCTCCGAGCGGCCGGCGTGCACGCCGATCTGGTGCCGAAGCGCTTCATCAGCGAGGAGATCGCGCGCGAGCTCATTGCAGCAACTCAGCCGCAGGATCGAATCTTGCTGTACCGCGCTCAGGAAACGCGCGATGTGCTCGCCGAGATGCTTCGCGAAGCCGGGCGCGCCGTTACGAACGTTGCCGCCTACAGGACGTCGATCCGCATCGATCCCGCATTACGAGCGAAAGTAAAAGAGGCGGACATCTTGACCTTCACGAGCGCAAGCACGGTATCGGGTTTTCTCAATAATTTGCGCGGCGCCGCGTCAAAAGATACGCGCGGTAAGATGATCGCTTGCATCGGTCCCGTCACGGCCGAGGCGGCGCGCAGCGCGGGTTTACACGTCGACGTCGTCGCGGAAGACTATACGGTTGCCGGATTGCTGACCGCGCTCGAAGGTGCGCTGCAATCGATCGCCTCACCCTCGCCCCGCTAACAAATTTCGATTTCGGCGCGCTGCTCGCGTCGATCATTGCGATCATTGCATTTCGAGCCCGCGCCTTAACAGCAACCGGCGCGCTCGCTGCGGCGTTCGTCGGAACTGCGATCTTCGGCAGCGGCGGCTGGCGAAACGCAACCGTCTTGCTTGTGTTTTTCTTGAGCTCAACCGCATTATCCCAACTTGGCAAGAACAACGCTTCAAAGAGCGTGCTGCGCCGCATCGGTAAAGCCGGCGCGCGCGACGGCACGCAAGTTCTGGCCAACGGAGGCGTCGCTGCGATTTGCGCCCTGGCTGCGCTCAGTGACAATCCAATTTGGCAAGTCGCCTTCGTAGGCGCTATCGCCGCGGCGACCGCCGACACGTGGGGCACGGAGATCGGTGCGCTGCAAAGTACGCCGCCACGATCGATTCTCTCCGGAAAGCACGTCGCGACCGGGCTCTCCGGCGGCGTATCGCTGTTGGGATCGGTAGCTGAACTCGCCGGAGCAGTATTGCTCGGCGCAATTGCCTGGAGCATTCACGCATCACCGGTGTTCTTCGCAATCGTTGCGGGCGGCTTCGGCGGCGCTCTATTCGATTCGATCCTCGGCGCGAGTGTGCAGGCGCTACGTTTTTGCCGGGGTTGCGGGACTTTTTGTGAGTCCGATCCGCATCATTGCGGCGCGGACACGACGCTCGTTCGCGGCGCGGCGTGGATGACGAACGACGCCGTCAATCTTCTCTCGACGGCCGCCGGAGCTGCAATTGCGGCAGCAATCTATGCGGTGCGCTAGCATCATCCCTCGGTTCACCGAAGGAGAGCGCTGAATGTTTTGGCTCGTGTTGCGGCGACGTTGGAATGAGAATGCGCGGTTACGCATCGCTCTTTACGTGTCGCTGGGACTGCACGGCATCGCGGCGTTGTTCTTCCCTACATTTGCAACCGCGCCGGCGGCCACTGTGGAGACGATGACGACGATTTCGTATCAGCGCGTGCAGCACGTCGCGTTGCAATCGCGGCCAACGGCTCCCCATTCCGTTGCCGCATTGAACGCCAAGCGCGTCGTCTTACCGCACATCGTCCGGCAACGCGCGACTGCACCGACGCATAAGGCGCGCGCGACCAAGCCGCACCGGCATGCCGTCCCCAAGCCCACGCCCGGCGCCGCCACGCAGACGCAGAGGTTTGCAGTCGGCGGGCCGAGCGCTTCTCCGGTGCCGGCGACACCCGCGCCGGTTGCGTTGACAAGGACCACCGCACCTTCGATCGCTGCGCCATCCGCTGCGCCCGCGCCACCGCAAGAACATCGCGAGATTCCGAACGCGCACGGCAGCGGCACGCGCAGCGGCATCGGGATGTTCGGCGAGATTCAAGATCCGGCGCTTGCGAAACCGGTGATGGATCAGCTTCTACGGCGGTTCAAGCTCAACGTCACGCTGATCGTCACGGTCGGTGACGACGGTCGCACAAAGCAGATCGAGTTTCATCCGCCGATAACGCCGGCGGTTGAAAATCAAATACGCACGCTCCTGGCGGATGCGAACTGGGATCCCGCGCTTTGCGGCGGCGGCATCGCCTGCGAAGGAAAAGCGACGATCAAGCTTTCGGAATAAGACGCACGCGCGCGAGAAGCGGCCGGCCGATGCCGCGATGATCGTACGCATCGGGAGCGGATTCGAGAACCTCGAGGCCGCGCGAAAAAATCGCTTCGTGATCCGTACCGGCGACGAGTTTTTGAAAGCCGAGATCCCGGACGCCGATCCTCGAATCCGGCAGCACCGCGAGGAGCAGACACTGCGCGCGGATGCGGCGCAAAGAGCTGCGCAAGTAGCGTAGATCCCGTACGCACTGCTCGCGCTCTGCGGCGATTTGAGTCGCAACGAGCTCTAAAGGACTCTCGCCTAGCTGCGTTGCCACGCGCAGCAGACCGCGGCGCTCCAGCGGTCGTAGCGGCGTGCGCGGCAGGTACGCATCGCGCACGCGCGCTTGATGCAGTTGCGGTTTCCAGATAATCGCCTGGGAACCGCGATACGCCCACTGTCGCGCGAAGCGCGTTGCTAACGCGAGGGCATCTCCCGCATCGATCTCGCAGAGCGCAAGCACGTCCGGGTCGACGCGATCGATAAACGTTGCGAGCGAGCGCATCGCGCCCGCCCGCCACAGTCGATAGACACGAACGTAGGCGGCGCTTACAAGATCGATTTTCCCAAACCCGAGAGAATCAAGCCGACAGCTAAAATCGCTGTCTGATTGCGCTGGTCGAGGATCGGATTGATCTCGACCATCTCGATCGAGCCGAGCACGCCGGATTCAGCCAAGATCTCCATGGCCAAGTGCGCTTCCCGATAGCTCAGGCCGCCTTTGACGGGCGTTCCGGTCCCCGGAGCTTCACTCGGGTCAATGCCGTCCATATCGAACGAAACATGCACCGACTTCTCACCGGCGCCGGTGATTTCAATCGTCTTCTCCATCACCGCCGTCATCCCGAGCTTATCGATATCGCTCATCGAAAACGCGGTAACGCCCGCATCGCGCAAGATCTGCTTCTCGCTGCGATCGACGTCGCGCAATCCGATCTGTACGGTACGTTTGCCTTCGGCATAGCCATGTTTGAGCGCGAACCAGAGCGGCATCCCGTGCACGTTGCCGGACCTCGAGGTTTGCGGTGTGTTGATGTCGCTATGCGCGTCGATCCAAACGACACCCGCCGGCCGGCCGCGCGCATCCCGCAAACCTTTGAGCGTGCCCATGGCAATCGAGTGGTCGCCGCCGAGCACGACTGGAAAACCGCCCTCGCGCACGATCGCTTCCACTTTCTCAGCGAGTTTCGTGCAGACGGATTCGATGACCGGAAAATATTTCGCGTCGCCGGCGTGCTCGTTCGCGGACTCGCGATCCGGCACGTGCAGATTACCATGATCTTCAACATGCTCGATTCCGAATTTGCGCAGCTTCTCGCGTAGTTGCGCGTAGCGCACCGCGGAAGGTCCCATGTCCACGCCGCGCCGGCTTGCCCCCAAGTCCATCGGAACGCCGATGATGTCGACGCGCTCGATCGGCGTATGCAACTCGGTTGCACTCATCGTAAAAAGTTTCTCGTCACTCCGCTTTTTCGCCTACGGATTCAAGCCCCACAGTATCTTCCCGGGCTGCTTCCGTCAACGCGGGTTTCGCTTCTTTGACACTCGCCATCGGCGGGATTACATGAAACGTCAGCACACGCAACATGCCTGCGACCGGTACGGCCAAGAACATGCCGACGATGCCCATCAGTTCGGCGCCGATCAGGAGCGCAAGCAACACGGTCAAGGGTGACAGCGCGACAGTGCGGCTGACAATGTTCGGCGCAATCAAGTGTCCCTCCATTTCGAAAATCAAAATGAAGAGGATGCCGACGATGACCGCATTTGCAGGTCCGTTGGTGAACAGTGCAATGCCGACCGCCGGAATGAATGTCGCTACCGCACCGACATAGGGAATGATGTCCAGCACCGCCGCGGCTACGCCGATCAGCACTGCATATTGGACGTGCAAGATCAGCAGCATGATCGTGATCAAGAAGCCGACCGATGCACCGACCAAGATCTGCCCGCGAATGAATCCGCCGATCACTTGCTCGAGCTCGGAGAGAAGTTCCAGCGAACGATCTCGGCGGCGTTGCGGAATCAGCGAGATGAAATGCCGCTTGATGTTTTCCGAATCCATGAGTAGATACGCAGTCAAGATCGGCACGATCACAAAAGTCGCGAAGATCGTGACGGTTCCGGTGACGACAGTAATCGCGCTGCGCACCGTATCTCCGCCATGGGTGCGAAACCAAAGCACGGTGCTCCCCGGCAAGTTTGCCAGCATGTGACGCAGCCAATCCGGCAGCCGGCTGAAGAACGGCGTATGGGGGTTTGCGATTTCCGATTGCACGTAAGCGACGGCGCTCGGGTAATTCGCAATCAATTGCGAGATGTCGTAGGAGAGAGCCGGCACGATGAATGCGAGCGCCAATCCCACAAGCAAGACCAGCGCCGCGTAGACGATCAGAATAGCCAGCGCAAGTGGGAGGCGGCGGTTCAAGGCACGCACGATCGGATAGATGATGTAGGCAAAGAAGATCGAGCCGATCAGGGTGATCGCGATTCCCTGAATGCGCGCGAGAAATTCCAGGACGCCGCCGAGCAAATAGAAGCCCAGGAAAACCAGCAGCAGCACCTTGAGCCAGTAGGTGACGTGAGATTCCGTGAACCAGCTGTAGACTTTTGGCCCACTCGGCATGCGGGTATCTTCCCGCTATGAACGCAACAGCATCCCGAGCGGAAATGCCGCAACCCGGTGGGCCCTCAACGCCGCCCGGCCCCGAACAGCCGCTCCCCGACGAGCCGGAATCACCGACGATTCCGCCGATTCCCGGCCCGACGCCCCAGGGTTCACGAGTAGGATCCTAGTGCGGCAGCATTGAGTTTGCCGCGCGAAGCATCTCCGTCTCTGTCGCCGCTTTCAAGGCGAGCAGATAATAGTAGCCGTGCCAGCGGAAAGTTATCTGAGAGTCGCCGCACGATCCGCCGCAGCCGAACGGCACGAACGTTGCCGGCGTCCCGTCTTGAAGGCGCACGCTTTGCGCAGGGTGGTAGGCAGAGAATTGATTCTTGGTGCCGCCGCTGACGAAACCGATGTAACATGCGCCCGCTCCGAAGCAGTTTCGCAGACCGTCGAAGCGGATCTTATATGTCCCGCGCTCGGCCGACTCCACGTATTCGTAGACGCGTCGATTCGCGTCTTCAGCGTGCAAAACCGATGGGATCAAGACCGGGACGTGCGCGTGCTGGTAGACTTGGTCAGGCCGAATAGAACTCGCAATTATAAAAGTGATCGCTAAGAGCATAGGCGCCCGTTCTTTCATAAAGGTGTCCGCGCCTACGAGACGTATCTTCAGATCAAACACCCGCGATTGCGGAAGGGCGATTGATGCGACCTATCGTTACCATGACGGCCGCTGCAAGTTTACTTCTTGCGCCTTCGATCGCGGGCGCGGCGATCGTGCCCGGTCCGCTCGCCGATTTGCGAGCGCAACTTGCAACCATATCGGCACGCGCGCCCGGTCATGTCGCGATGGAGATCGAGGATCTTCAAACCGGACTCAGCTCCGCAATCAATCCGACGGCGAGCATGCCGGCAGCCTCAACGATCAAGATCCCAATCATGGTCGAAGTCTTTCGTCAGTTGGCGGTAGGCAATTTCGATATGAATACGCGCGTCACGCTGCTACCGTCGGATCGAGATTGGGGCTCCGGATCGCTCTCAGACGCGCGACCGGGGACGAAATATCGCGTTGTCTCGCTGTTGCGCGCGATGATTACCGTCAGCGATAACACTGCGAGCAACATGCTGCTTCGGCTGGTCGGCCGGCCGAGCGTCAACCACACGATGACGAGCTTAGGATTGCTGCAGACATACCTGCGTGATTACATCCGCACAAACGGGGACGGCATTCGTTATGCGCTGCGCAGCTCGCCGCGGGATATGGTCAGATTGCTGACCGAGATGGCGAAAAACGAGCTGATCGACGAGTGGTCATCGCGAGAGATGATTGCGATTCTTAGCGGACAGCGACACAACACGCTGATTCCGGAACCACTCCCCAGCGGGCTCCAAATCGCGCACAAGACTGGTACCTTGGACGACACGCTCGACGACGTCGGTATCGTGTTCGGAGCGCCGGAAACGTACGTGATCGCCGTCATGACGACGAACCTGCCGTCGCTGAGCGCCGGGCGCCGTTTTATCCGGCGCGTTTCGAGCCTCGCGTACCACGACATCGAGCGCTTCGGATTCTGGCGCGCAAACAACGGCGACGCACTCGACCAAACGACGCCGGCATCATCGGGGATGGACACAGGACCCGTGCAAAACGATTTGACTACGCCGGCGCCCGATGATTCGGCGGCGCCCCAAGCGGAGCCAACGGCTAAGCCGCGCTAGAAGGTTAGCTTCTAGACCCCGACCGGCGCGCGCCGCGCGCCATAGACTCCCGTCAACCAATGCCGGTAGCGTGGTTCCGCGCCGCGCACGATGCGCGAGTAATACTGCTCGATCTTACGCGTGATTGGCCCGACGTTGCCGTCGCCGACGCGACGGTGGTCGACGGAGCCCACGTGCACGATTCCAACGGCCGTGCCGGTGAAGAATATCTCTTGAGCCGCATAGAGTTCGCCGCGGTCGACCGCGCGCTCGACAATCGGAATATTGAATTCTTCGCGTGCGATGTGTAAGACCGATCGTCGCGTGCACCCTTCGAGAATGTTCTGCGAAGGATCCGGCGTGTAGATTACGCCGTGACGCACAAGAAAGATGTTTTCGGCCGAACCTTCCGATACGTGGCCATCGGCCGAAAGCATGATCGCCTCATCGAAACCGCTCAAATGCGCCTCGCTCTTGGCAAGCGCGGAGTTCACGTAAAGACCCGTGACCTTCGCGCGCGGTGGGGCGCAGGCGTCATCGACACGGCGCCAGGAGCTTACACAGCAACGCAAGCCATCGCTGGCGTCAAGGTAAGGCTTGAATGGAACGGGCACGATTGCAAGCTGTTCGGGGACGTCGTGAAGCCGGACGCCGATGTCTTCAGCCGATTTGAACATAAATGGCCGTATGTACACGTCCATTTCGAAGTTGTTGCGCCGGCAAAGCTCAACCGCAATCTCCGACAATTCTGCCACCGAATGCGGCAGCCGCATCATCAGGATTTTGGTCGATGTTTCGAGCCGCTCGAAGTGCTCTTTGAGCTGGACCAGATAAAGTTCGCGCTCCTGAGCGTCCCAATACCCCCGAATGCCCTCGAAACAGCCGGTCCCGTACTGCAAGCCGTGGGTCAGAAGGCCGACGTGTGCATCGGCATACGAACAGAATTGGCCTTGAGTGTAGACAATCGTGTCTGCAAGTTTCACAGGCACCGCCCTTTCAAAATGCAACGCACTTCGCGCATTGCTTGGCGCTCCGCTCCGCGGGTCCGTCGGTTTCAACGCCTTATCTAAAAAACCGCTTTCAAAACCATCGCACCATTGAGGCTGTCACCCTGAGCTTGTCGAAGGGCCGCAGCAGTGCATCCACTTCTTTTAGCCGCAACCGCGTTCGTTGCGTCGGCCGTCGAGGCGGTCGAAGCGGTAACGATCGTGCTCGCCGTCGGTTATACCCAGGGTTGGGCGCCGGCTCTACGCGGGGCGGCGTGGGCGTGCGCGGCGCTGACGGCAATTATTCTCATTACGGGTCCCGCGCTGGTTCATTTCGTGCCGCTCGGCGCGCTGCAACTGGTAATCGGTATTTTTTTGGTACTCTTCGGATTCACTTGGCTGCGCAAAGCGATTTGGCGCGCTTGTGGGCGCAAGGCGCTGCACGATGAGAGCGCGATCTTTGCGCGTCAAGTAGAGGCGCTCAAAGACGCTCGGGAACAGCGACTCGGATTTGTCACCTCGTTCAACGGCGTGCTCGTTGAGGGATTGGAGATCGCGGTTATCGTGATCACGCTCGGAGCGGCCGCAACGGCCGGCTTTGCTTGGGCATCGATCGGCGCAGCGGCGGCGGCGCTCGTTGTGATCGGCGTTGCAATCGTGCTGCGCCATCCATTCTCCCGTGTGCCGGAAAATCTGATGAAGTTTGTCGTTGGGGTCATGCTGATCTCATTCGGAACGTACTGGACCGGCGAAGGCCTAGGCATCGCCTGGCCATTACGCGACGCAACGCTCCTCGCCGTCATCGCGATCAACATCGTATGGAGCGTCGCGCTCGTTGCGTGGCTGCGCCGCCTGCGTCCGCTCACCGCGTGAAAGCTGCCTACCAGTTCTTGGTCGGCAGCTCGCTCGTGACGCCGATTGGACTCGCAATCGCAGTCTTCGTAGCCCTTGCGCTGACGCGCGCGGCTCCAGCTTACGCGGGCCTCGCATTGATCGTCATTTTGCTAGCAACGCTGACATTCAGCGTCTTTGAGAAGCCAAACTAGAACGGCCTTGGGTTGAACCAACTTGGCGGGGCATCGCTGATTCCCGGTGGTGGCGTTGCGGGCACGACGCCGATATCAGCACACGTCACCGGCGCCGGAATCGTCGCGATCGCTTGCTGATCGAAAATTGCGTTGCTCGCCGGAATCGGCGCGCTCGTTCCCGTTAAACGGCCGTCATCGAACGCATACGAAAGATTTGAAAGCAACGCATTCCCGTCGCGCGGTCCCAACGGCATGTAGGGCTTCTCATCCGGCAGCGAGGCGAGCGCCGGCAGCCTGAACACCGTTTCGACGAACTTCAAAACCGAATCCTGATCGCTGAGCGAATGAACGATCGCGCCGGATTTCGCAAATGGCGAGATTACGATGGCGGGGACGCGTTCGCCGTCACCGCACGGCTGGCCGTCCGGACAGCGTTCGAAATCGTGCGGCGGAACGTGATCCCAATAACCGCCCGAATCATCCCACGTAATCACGATCGCTGAATCATTCCAATAACGGGAGCGCGCAATCGCGCCGACAAGCGACGCAACAAATGCTTCCGCGATCTGCTGATCGGTGTAGCCGGGGTGGTCGTCATCGCCGTTAAAGGCACTTTGGACCGCCGGATCTTTGTTTGCCGGATGCAGACCGAGTAAATTTTGGGAGCCGCCTTTGAGGTAGAAGAGTCCGCGCGCCGGCAAACCGCCTGAAGATAAATCGGTGAAGAACGTCGTCAGGTCCCGCATCTGGCTGTGCATGATATCGTTCTTGACGACGTAGCCAAAGTATTGGGGCGCAGCATGATGCGAGATAAAGCCACCACGTTGCGGATCCGAGTAGCCCTCCTCATACCAACGCCAAGGAATCGCGCTCGACCCAAGTTTTGCGATGGCGGCCTTGTCTTTACGGATGTCATCCGCGTCGTTGACGACCGATTTCACGCTTTGACGCTGCAGCGTTAGCAAAATGTTCGCGTAGGTCTGATCGATTTGATAACTCGGCTTCTGCTTTTCATATGGACCGAAGTGGGGGTCGAGATCGACGAAGATCGGATCGCCGGGAAGGTCGACGTTCGACGGCAGCAGGTCTGGATGGCGAGCGTATTGCGTCAAGCCATTTTGCGCGGCAATGATCTCGACGTTGCTTGGCGTCGACGGACTGCGCAACGCTTGAAAGAAGTTGTCGAACAACGTAAAGCGCTTTGCAAAAGCCCAGGTGAACGGAATCGTGTCACAGTCGAGATGGTACATCGTCTCGGCGCCGACGGATGCCCGCTGCGCCTCTGTGCCTACCTTTAGGGCATTGGCTTGAGCGGTTCCAAATTTGTCCATCTTGCCGTCGTCGATCGCTTCGTTCAGAACGGCGCGGGCATTGTTTTCATAGTAGACGTCCGGATCGGTGATCTTGAACGGCGTCACTAGGGGCCGAGTCGGCGAAACTTGTTGATAGAAACCGTGCATACGCGCGCCAAGAGACCAAACCCCATTTGCGCCAGGAAAAGTTCCGAACTCGTTGTCGAATGAGCGGTTCTCTTGGTAGATGATGAAGACGTGATTGATTCGGTGAGCGATCAAGTGATTGCGAGCTGCAGCGGTGAGCGGTGGAGAAACCGCCCGTGCCTGCTGCACGAAAGGCGCGAGCATGGCGACTACGAACGCAATCCCGGCAATCCGAACGAATCGCTTCACGCTGCGCGGTTACGCGGCAAACGTTGTGTCTCCCTGGCGCTTATCGCTTTGTTCGGCGGCGGGGCACTCTGCGCAATCTTGTTTCTCTCTACCGCCAATGCGTTCGCCGGACCGCCTTTCGAAACTGACGATCCGGTCCCCGTCGCATGTCACAATATCGAGGTCGACATTGCGCAAGCCCGCCAAGGCTCGGATATGGCGACGTCAACGCCGACCGGTGAAATTGACTACGGACCAACGCAGAACATCGAAGTGTCGATCGCAGGACAATCTGGCGAGGTTCAACTAGGCTCTGCGCTCCGTTTTGTGACCGAAAATGCGACGCGCCCGCAGGTCGCCTTTCTGCCGAGCATTACGTTCAAAAGCGATGGGACTTCAGAGACATTCCTTCCGATCTGGTTGCAAAAATCGTGGGGACCGTGGACCGCCTTCGGCGGCGGCGGGATCTCTCAAAACATCGTCTTCTCGGGAGTGGCACTGCAACATGAGCTGCCGGGCGGTTCTGCACTCGGCGTCGAGTTTTTTCATTCCAGGCCGCGCTCGCCAGCCGGCGAGTTTCGAACGAACTTCAACGTCGGATACACCTATCAGATCGGCGAACGGCATGCGATCATGCTCGCCGTTGGCCGGTCGCTGATCCACTCATCCGCGCGCGTGTTATTCTATGCCGGATATCAAGTTATTGTCGCGCCGCACGGGCATGCTGCAAATTGTACGTCCAATGGGTGACTCATCGACGACGCCGCGAAGCGCGAGCTCAATGTCGATCGTCGCGTATGGCGACGGCCGGCGGGAGCCGCGTTTCGATGACGTCGCGAACGAAGAGCCGCTTCAGCTTCGGCTAGCCACGCGCGGCGAGACCCGCGATGT
>JAFARW010000086.1 GCA_019245275.1 Vulcanimicrobiota bacterium | reverse complement strand
ATGCACATCGCGGCGATGTCGCCGCTCTACATCGATCGCGAGAGCGTACCGGCCGACGTTTTGACGGCCAAGCGAGATGAGTTTGCCGAAGAAGTTCCGGCGGATAAATCGCCGGAGATCGCGCGGCGCGTCGTCGACGGCAAGCTGCGGCGCTGGTACGAAGAGACGTGTCTCATCGATCAGCCGTTCGTCAAAGACGATGCCATGACGGTGGGCGAACTGATCGGCGGCGCGGTCGGTGTTTTGGGCGAACGCATCGTCGTGCGGCGCTTCGCGCGGTTCGCGTTGGGAGACTCACAATAAAGAACGCGCCGAAATATTCTCGCGTCCTGCTGAAGATCTCCGGAGAAGCGTTTTCCGGCACGGAGACGGGGGTCGATGTCGAGACGACGCAAAGCATGGCGCGACAGATCGCGGAAGTCGCGCATGACGGTGTTTCCGTCGCGGTCGTCGTAGGCGGCGGCAACATTTGGCGTGGCAAGCTGCACGAAGCGCACGGAATGGATCGCGCGACGGCCGACTACATGGGCATGCTTGCGACCGTCATCAATGCGCTCGCATTGCAGGATGCGCTCGAACGCATGGGCGCGCCGTCGCGCGTTCAGACCGCGATTGCGATGCATCAGATCGCGGAGCCGTACATCCGGCGGCGCGCAATTCGGCATCTCGAAAAGGGTCGCGTCGTCATCTTCGCAGCGGGTACCGGCAACCCGTATTTCACGACCGATACGACAGCCGCGTTGCGTGCGGTTGAAGTCAATGCTCAGGCGATTCTCAAGGCGACGAAGGTCGACGGCATCTACTCCGCCGACCCGAAGAAAAATCCGAGCGCAGATCGCTTCGAACGACTCGACTACCTGGAAGTGTTGCAACGCGGACTCGAGGTGATGGACAACACGGCGCTGACGCTCTGTATGGACAACGATCTGCCGATCATCGTCTTTGACATGTCGGTGATGGGGAACATCCGACGCGTCGCGTGGGGTGAGCCGATCGGAACCTTCGTCGGTAGGGTCGATGCCGCAATCCCTGTTGGGGCGAGCGCTCGATGACCGACAGCGTCTTTAAGGAAGCCGAAGCCAAGATGCAAAAGGCGATTGAAGCGACGCGGTCTGAATTTGCGTCGGTTCGAACGGGACGCGCGACGCCCGCGTTGCTCGACCGTTTGCATGTCGAAGCCTACGGTTCATCGCTGCCTCTCAAACAGTTGGCAAGCATCAGCGTTCCGGATCCGCGCACCTTGGCGATCGCCGCATTTGATCGGAATACAGTGGGCGATATACGAAAGGCGATTGATAAAAGCGACCTCGGCTTGACGCCCAACGTCGACGGCAGCACGATTCGATTGACGATTCCGCCATTGACGGAAGATCGGCGGAAAGAGCTCGTCAAAGTTGTTCGCAAGAAAGGTGAAGACGGCCGGGTCTCCGTGCGCAACATCCGTCATCGCTACCACGACGATATTCGCGCCCAACTGAAAACGCACGAGATTACCGAGGACGATAACAAACGCTTTCAAGATCAACTTCAGAAGCTGACCGACAAGTACGTCAAGGAAATTGACAATCTCGTCGCGAGCAAAGAAAAAGAAATAATGGAAGTGTGACCGATTTCGAGCAACTCGTTCTGATGCCCGAAGTCGAAGCGCGTCGCGTCTTGCAAGCCACTGGGAAGCCGATCACTCTGATCGTTTTGCGTCCGGTGTTTCCAGCCGCGGGGAGAGGACAGTTGCGCGTACTACGCGCGCGGCCCGTCCTTCGACAGGCTCAGGATGAGGAAGAATCCGAACTCGAAGTTGTCGCCGGATACGATTCGTATGAACGAGTTGAAAACTAGCACCGCGCTTCAACCCCGCTCTGGACAGGTTGCAGCGCCGAGGCTTGACCGGGATCACGTGCCGCGCCATGTCGCGATTATCATGGATGGTAATCGGCGGTGGGCACACGCGCGCCAACTGCCGGCGATCGAAGGCCACCGGCGCGGAATCATCGCGCTTCGCGAGGTGACGCGAGCCGCGCGTGACTTTGGGATTCCAATCCTGACCGTCTACGGTTTTTCGACGGAGAACTGGCGGCGGGATTCCAAAGAAATCTCGCTGCTCTTAGATCTCTGCGTCTACTTCGCGCAAAGCGAGCTGAAGGAACTGCAGCGCAACAACGTCCGCGTCAATTTGATCGGCCGGTATCGAGCGCTTCCGCGCGCATCGGTCGCGGCGCTCGAGCGGTTGGTGGCTCAAACGGCTGCGAACGACGGCCTTTTGCTGAATCTTGCCGTGAACTATAGCGCGCGAGCGGAGCTGCGCGATGCAATCGCGGCGATGGCCTTGGACGCTGCGGAAGGCCGCTTGGATCCGCGGTCGATCGACGAAGAATCGATCGCGTCGTATCTGTACACGTCGCAACTGCCGGACCCGGACATCCTGATTCGGCCGGGAGGCGAACAGCGGCTCTCGAACTTTTTGCTGTATCAAGTCGCCTATACCGAGCTGTATATGTGCGATGTGTACTGGCCGGATTTCAGCGGGGATCATCTTCGACGGGCACTTATCGAGTTTCAAAAGCGTCAACGGCGGTTTGGGGGAGCTTAAACCGGCGCATCGTCGTCGGTTTTCTCCTTGCCGCCCTCGGGATCGCGACGGTCTTTTACGCGTACGCATTTTACGCGCTCGTCTTTATCATCGGGCTGGTTGCGCTTTGGGAGTTGGCCCAGCTGTGCGAGCGTAAAGGCCAAGGGCTCGAACTTCCGGTAGCGGCGCTCGGCGTCGCCGCGTACGTATTGCTCGGCGCATTCGACCTCTTACATAAGTGGGAAGGCGTCTTGCTTGCGGCGGTCATTATCGCTTCCTTTTGGTTGGGGATGTACGGCGAGCAAAAGGGCTACTTCGCGCGGACTGCCTACACGCTTCTGGCGGTCCTGTACATCGGCAAGCTGCTCTCGTATTTCATCATCATCCGTATGATCCCGGGAACCGGATTGCTCTACACGCTCTTCGTCATCGTCATCATCGCATTGACTGATATCATGGCGATGCTTGTCGGCGGGCTCATCGGCCGGACGCCGCTCGGGGCGGTTTCGCCACACAAGACGGTCGAAGGCGCGCTAGGCGCGCTGCTCATCGTAACCGCCATCGGTTACTTCGCAAGTTTTTATCAACCGTTGCATCTGCTCTGGTGGCAGACGATGCTGATCAGCGCCTTGACATGCATTGCCGCGCAAGCCGGCGACCTCGTTGAATCCGCACTCAAACGGGATGCCGGTGTTAAGGATACCGGAAGCGTGATCGGCGGACACGGCGGCGTCCTCGATCGCTTTGATTCGTATCTGTTCGGTGGGATGGCGTTCTTCGGTTCGCTGCATCTTGCCGGCGTTTTGAGCGTGCAGTGAGCCGCCTCAAGAAAGTCGCGATTCTCGGTTCGACCGGATCGATCGGCACGCAGGCGCTCGATGTGATCGCCGCGCACGCCGATCGTTTTGTCGTTGTTGGGCTGGCCGCGGCGCGCCACGGACAAGAGCTCGTCTCGCAGGCCAATCGGTTTTCGCCTTCGATCGTGTCGATTGGCGACGAGCAGCTCGGTGACGTGCGAGCCGCTCTCCCGAATGCGCGCGTCGTTTCGGGCGCCGATGGACTCAAACGCGTTGCGCTTGAGAGCGGCGCCGATATCGTGTTGGCCGCAACGGACGGATTTGCAGCTTTCGACGCGGTGTTTGCAGCTGCAGAGCATGGCATTGATCTTGCGATTGCAAACAAAGAACTAATCGTTGCCGCAGGTGACCTCTTGATGCGTACTGCGCGCAAAGGCGGCGCGCAAGTGATCCCGGTCGATAGCGAACACAGCGCGATCTTTCAATGTCTCGTGGGAGAGGATCGCAATGCGATGGAGCGGATCGTGCTAACTGCATCAGGCGGCCCATTCTGGCGTAAGAGCGCGGCCGAGCTCGAGTCGGTCACATTGGAAGAAGCGCTAGCGCATCCAACGTGGCACATGGGCGTCAAGAACACGATCGACTCCGCGACACTCATGAACAAGGGGCTCGAGGTGATCGAAGCCGCGCAACTCTTTGAGATTGCGCC
>JAFARW010000076.1 GCA_019245275.1 Vulcanimicrobiota bacterium | reverse complement strand
ATACTCAAGGGGTCATGCGCGGCACGAAAGAAAGACGAGCGCCGCTATGAGTGATGCGCAACTCGCTACGATCGACCGTCTCTCCGAGCGCCTCGGTGCGCTCAAGGAGCGTCTTTGACTACGCGCGGAAGGCGCGCACGCTAAGCGAGCTCGAGCGCCAAACCCACAGCGAAGATTTTTGGAACGATCCAACGGCTGCGCAACGAGTGATGAAGCAGCTGGCCGACGTGCGCACGGACGTCGAGCGGATCGCCTCGATCGAGCGGACGCTCGTCGAAGCGCGCGAGACCGTCGAGTTGCTGGCTGACGAACCCGGCGCCGACTCGGAAATCGAAGCCGGAATCAATCATGCGCAGGCGTCGCTTGACGCGCTCGACATCGAAGCGAGCTTTGCCGGCGAGTTCGACGACCATAATGCGATCGTTACGATTTACGCAGGTGCGGGCGGCGTCGATGCGGCGGACTGGACGCAGATGCTGCTGCGGATGTATCTGCGCTGGGCCGAAGGCAAAGGCTTCGCAACCCAGATTGCCGACGAATCCCCGAGCGAAGAAGCGGGCCTCAAGTCGGTCACGTTCTTCGTGCGCGGCCGCAACGCGTACGGGCTCTTGGAGAGCGAACGCGGAGTTCATCGCCTCGTTCGCATCTCGCCGTTCGATGCTGCGCACCGCCGCCATACGTCGTTTGCGGGTGTCGACGTCATTCCGGAAATCGAAGCCGGGGAGGCGAGCGACATTGAGCTTCGACCCGAAGATCTGCGCATCGAGACGTTTAAGGCCGGCGGCGCCGGCGGTCAATACGTGAACAAGACGGAATCGGCGGTGCGCGTCGTTCACGTTCCGACGAATACGATCGTCGCATCGCAACAAGAGCGCTCACAGATGCAAAACCGGGAAGTCGCGATGAACATCCTTCGCGCGAAGCTCGTGCAACGTGAGCTCGAGGCCCGCGACCAGCAGTTAAGCGAGCTTCGCGGCGAGCGCAAGGCGACCGAATGGGGTTCGCAGATACGATCGTACGTCCTCAATCCTTACAGCTTGGTCAAGGATCATCGTACGAACGTCGAGACCGGAAACACGCAAGCCGTGCTCGACGGTGCAATTGACACGTTCATTTGGCCATATCTTCAGCAGCGACGTCCGGCCGAATCGAAGCGATGAGCACCGTTGACGTCATTCTCGTCAATTGGAACGATGCTGATAACCTCATTGCAGCGCTCGATTCCGTTTTCGCCTTGCCCGAAATAAAAGCCGATCCGGATTTTGCGAGCGTGACCGTTTCCGACAACGGTTCGACGGATGACAGCTTGGCGCGTGTCCAGCAGCGATACGACTCCCGCGTGCAAATTGTAGAGAACGGCCGAAATCTCGGTTTCGCTGCCGGCGTCAATCGCGCGGTCGCGCAAACTCACGCACCGTATCTCTTTCTGCTGAACCCGGATGCAATGGTGCAGCCTGGCGCATTGCGCAGCCTCGCCGATTTTATGGAAAGGCATCCGCGCTGTGCGCTTGCGGGGCCGAAGATCTACGAGGCGGATGGCAGCATCGCCGAATCATGCGGTGAGTTCGATACGTGGCTCGGCGCCTTTTTGCGCTCGAGCGCATGGGGCGAGTGGCCGTGGTTCCGGCGGTTTGCCAACGCCGCAGAGCTACGCCGATGGGATTATTCAAACGAACGCAGAGTCGATCTTTTAATCGGTGCGGCGGTGATGTTGCGCCGCTCGGTATTCGAAGCTCTCGGCGGATTCGATGAGCGTTTCTTTATGTATCATGAGGAAGTCGATCTAGCGAAACGAGTGAACGAAGCGGGCTATGAGGCTTGGTTCGTTCCCAGTGCGCAAGCAACGCACAGCGGTCAGGGCAGCTCGGGTGGCCGCGGTGTTGAGGCGTACAAGCAGCGTTCCCGCCGAAAGTACTGGGTGAAGCACCATGGCCGCCTTTGGTACTATTCGTTGAGCGCCGCACTCATGGGACGCTACGTTCTTTATCTCGCATTGCTTGGCGGCGCGGCCGCCGTCGTGCGGCGTTTGGCGATGAGATGAATCTAGAAGAACGGGCGCGCCGGGAGAAACTTCTGGAAAAGGAAGCTGCGCGCGCTGCAGCCTGCCGAAAGTGCGCGATCGGCTACACGCGTCAGAATAACGTTTATGGTGAAGGTGATCCGTGTGCGCGTCTCGTGGTGGTCGGCGAAGGTCCCGGCGAAACGGAAGACCGCCTTGGACGCCCGTTTGTTGGTCGGGCCGGCGCACTGCTCGATCAGATGCTCGCCGCAATCGACCTGCCGCGTGAAGATGTCTACATCTGCAACACCGTAAAGTGTCGGCCGACGCAGACCGAAGGCACTTCAATCAGAAATCGTCCGCCGGATCCGGTCGAGATGGCGAACTGTCGCCCGTTTTTGGAAACGCAGATCGAGATCATTCAGCCGGAAGTGATTCTCGCGCTCGGCGCGCCGGCCGCGCGATGCTTCTTGGGATCAACTTTCGGCATAACCAAGCAGCGCGGGCAGTGGTTTGTCGGGCCAAACGGCGTTCCGCTGATGATCACCTTTCATCCCGCCTATGTCTTGCGTCAAAGCGGCGCTGAAATCACGGGCGTCAAGCGCCTCGTGTGGAATGACTTAAAGCTCGTCCGTGACAAATTGGCGACGCTGCACGCCGAGCGTGAGAATGTTGCGGCGCGCGTCGAGCAGGCATCGCTCTTCGATCAATGAAGCGCGACGCCCGTACGATCTGGATCGATGACAAAGCCCGTGCAGCCGGATTTGCTGACGGCGAGAGCCTTGCACGCCGTTTTGAGCTGAAGGCATATCGGATCGCGCAACTCTACCGCGCGGCTACAAAGGAACTCGCGCCCGGAGTCAGCGGCGTCAGCGTCCTTTCCAAAGAATTGCGCGAGCAGTTAACGGCTGCGGGCCTTCGTTTCGATTCGCTCGCACCGGTCGCGATGCAGCACTCCAATGACCGTCAGACGACAAAGGGACTCCTCGCGTTGCGAGATGGCGTTGAAGTGGAAACTGTCTTGATGCAGCACTTCGGAGATCGCAACACGGTCTGCATTTCGAGTCAAGCCGGCTGTGCATACGGATGTACGTTTTGCGCAACGGGTCAAGGCGGTTTCACGCGGCAGTTGAGCGCGACCGAGATCTTCGATCAAGCGCGTTTTTTCGCGCGCGATCTGCTTCAGCGTGGCAAGCGAATCACAAACATCGTTTTCATGGGCATGGGTGAGCCGTTTGCGAATTACGATGCGGTCATGGACGCAGTCTCGCTGCTCAACGATCCGCATGGCTTTGGGTTAGGGCAGCGACACATCACGATCTCGACGGTCGGCGTCGTGCCGAAGATCGATCGCTTTGCGGATGAGGCGATTCAAGTCAATCTTGCGATTTCGCTCCACGCTCCAAATGACGAGCTGCGTTCGCAGATGATGCCGGTCAATCGCCGCTGGAACCTTGCCGAGCTGATGAGCGCGTGTGAACGTTACGTTAAGAAAACGAACCGCAAAGTCTTTTTCGAGTACGTTATGCTTGCGGGAGTCAACGATTCCGCCGCAAATGCAAACGAACTCGCGGCCCTGATGCGCGGTCATCTCTACCACGCAAACCTGATCCCGTACAACGCAACGCCAGACGCCGAATTCAGCGCGACGCCGGATGTAAAGATTTGGGAATTCGCCGCGATCATCGAGGCCGCAGGCGTTCCTGTAACCGTGCGCGCGAATATGGGCCGTGATATTGCTGCGGCCTGCGGCCAACTCAGAGCCGAGACTCAGCCGAAAGCGCGCAAAGCCACGGCATGAGATCAAACGAGGCGCCGCATTGCTGCGGCGCCTCGTGCGTTTCGATGTTACCGAAGGCCTGACACGTTTCCGACGGTAGCACATCCAAAGCGACTTCGCAACGGCTGTGACCGTGCGGCTGGAGCGCCCGGGAATCGAACCCGGTGCCGAGAGGTGTGTCAGACCTTCGGTCGACACCATCGAAGCGCCCCAGCGTACTTACATCGCGCATTCAGGATCGAATGACAAGTACGCAAAGCGCGTTCGACTCGCCGGCCTATCTAGGGCAAACTCAGAGCCGGAACTCAGCCTCGTAGAATTGGAAACAGACGCCCGGCGGTACGATCACGTGAAACTCAAGCCGTCCCCAAGGCTTAGGCTCCAACGGGCAGACGTCTGCCCGAAGATTGCGAATTCTTCATGGAGCGATTGCAGGTCGCTCACCGCAACACTAAAGCTTGCGTTCGAAGCCCATTCGCGATTGTCGTTGCGAACAAGATTGAAGCACACAGACCCGCGCTTTACCCCGGCGCCGTTTCCGTCGTGCCACTCTATTGAAAAGCCCATTCTTTGATACAGGTCCAACGCGCTCTGCAAATCCGGCCCAGCCGGGATCAGCGGCGTGACACTTTCGAACGTCGGGTTTCCCATGCGGGCGTCAGCCCTTTTTTATAGTGACGTGAGTCGCAAGTTCGCCCGGGACGCGCTCGACTGACGTAAAGCCGAGTTTCGGAAAATTGATGCCATTAAACAAATGTTCGCCTTCGCCCAGAAGCACCGGCGCCATTGAGAGCTGCAGCTCATCGACGAGACTTGCCATCAGATACTGGCGTATCGTCGAGACGCCGCCGCCGATGCGAACGTCCTTGCCGGCGGCGGCGTCTTTGGCTTGCTTTAGAGCCGACTCTATTCCGTCGGTGACAAAGTAGAATGTCGTTCCGCCTTGCATCGGCAGTGGAGCGCGCGCATGGTGAGTGAGTACGAAGACGGACGTGTGGTAGGGCGGCTCCTCACCCCACCATCCTTGCCATGAGTCGTCCTTCCAAGGTCCGCGAACGGGCCCAAACATATTTCGGCCTAAGATCCAAGCGCCTATGTTTTCAAAAGAGCGGGCAGCGACATCATTATCGATGCCGCGCGTGCCGCCGCGTTCTCCGTGCATCTTCTTGAATGCTTCGGTGCTCACAAACCATGCGTGTAGTTCAAGTCCGCGAACGCC
>JAFARW010000070.1 GCA_019245275.1 Vulcanimicrobiota bacterium | reverse complement strand
GAGCTTGCAAAGCGTGCTGTCGGAAGCACGTCGCCGAATCCGCCTGTCGGCGCGGTTCTCGTCAAGGACGGCGCGATCATCGGCGAGGGTTACCATCGTCTCGCCGGCGAGCCGCATGCGGAAATTGAAGCGCTGCGCGCAGCCGGTGATGCAAGCGGCGCAACGCTCTACATTTCGCTCGAACCGTGCAACCACTCTGGAAAGACGCCGCCATGCACGCGAGCGGTAATTGAAGCGCGCGTCTCACGAGTCGTCATCGGAACGCGCGATCCGAATCCGGTAACGAATGGCGGCGGCATCGCCGCTCTTAAAGCCGCCGGCATCTCCGTTGAAGTTTGTGAAACGCCGGAAGCGCTGGCTTTAATCGAGCCCTTCAAGATCGCCATCAGATCAACTCGGCCGTACGTTGCGCTCAAAATGGCTTCGTCTGCGGACGGTTATGTCGCGACGCGCACCTGTGAATCGCGCTGGCTAACCGGCGCCGACGCGCGCGAATACGTGCGCGAACTTCGCATCATGCACGATGCCGTAATGGTTGGCGCGGGGACAGTTCGTGTCGATGATCCATTACTGACCGTTCGTCCGCCGCACGATCGCGGGCGACCCTATAATCGCATTGTTGTTTGTGAAAGCGACGTGTTGCCCATCGGCGAGCGCGTCTTTGAGCCCGTTGCGAACTACCAGCCGACTATCGTGCTTGCGCCGGGCGGGCGACGTGAGCTGTTCGATCCACTGCAAAATGTCGCCGATGTGATCTACGTCGGTTCCGAGCGTAACCTGACCCTCGATCTGACAGCCGCGCTGCAACCGTTGCGCGAGCGCGGCATCCAGAGCGTGCTGTGTGAAGGCGGTCCAACGCTCGCTGCGCACCTGCTTGAAGAACGCCTCGTCGATCGAGTCTACTGGCTAACCGCGCCCGTCAATTTGGCCGCGCCGGGCGCAGTGCCCGCACTGACGAAAAGCGAAAGCCGGCCGCTCCCAAGCATCGAGTTCGAACGCGTCGAACCGCTCGGCAACGATATGTTGGCGACCGGTATCGTGCGCGATGTTTAGCGGTCTGATCGAACATCGCGGCACAGTTGCGCGTAAAGAGGCGCTCCCCGATGGCGGCGCGACGCTGTATGTTGCATGCGCCGAGATCGCCAAAGACGTCGCTCCAAAAGATTCCGTCTGCGTTAACGGCGTCTGCTTGACGGCGACGGCCGTCGAGACAGACCAGATTCGCTTCGATGTCGTGCCCGAAACGCTCGGGCGCTCGGCGCTCGGACGATTGCAGAAGGGCGAGCCAGTCAATCTCGAACTTGCGCTCCGCGTGGGCGATCGTATCGGCGGACATTTTGTTTACGGACATGTGGACGGCACGGCGCGCGTGGTCGAGAGACGCGACGAAGGGCAAGGTGCACGTCTTGCCGTCGAGCGTCCAGCACCGCTTGCGCGCTTCATCTGCAACAAAGGTTTCATCGCTTTGGATGGCGTCAGTTTTACGATCGCGTCAGTTGCGGCGCACCGATTTGAGATTGCGGTTATTCCGGAAACGCTCCGGCGCACGACCTTCGGCGACCGGGCCGCCGGCGATCTGCTGAACGTCGAAGTAGACCCACTCGCACGTTACGCTGAAGCCGTGCTCAACGGACATGTGAGCGAAGCCGAGGCTGCCGAACTCGATTGGGCGTATGAAATCTGAAGCGAGCCACGCGGCGGGCCGCGTTTTTGAAGTACGTGATCGCGTGCGCTGGAGCGACGTCGACATCGCCGGCATCATCTACTTCGGCGCGTACGTGCGCTTCGTCGAGCTTGCGGAAACGGAGCTCTTTCGCGAGCTTGGCTTCCCCTTTGCGCGGATGTTCGATCAACTCGACGTGTGGTTGCCGCGTGTGCACCTTGACTTCGATTTTCATCGCCCAGCGCGCATGGATGATGAACTGATCGTGCGCACGCGCGTTGCGAAAGTCGGCAATTCGTCGATTATCTTAAAGATTGCTGTTCATGACGCGGCGACGGATGCGGTTGATGCATCCTGCACGCTGATCGTCGCAACGGTAGGCCGAACGAGCATGAAAAGTCAGCCGATCCCGCCCGAATTGCGGGCTGCGTTACTCGCATGCATCTGACCAGCGCGCCGCTAAGCGGCAAGTCGGCGATTGTTACGGGCGGTGACACCGGTATTGGAGCGGCGATCGTTCGCGGGCTAGCCGCGCAAGGCGCAAACGTCGTCATCGACTACTTCGGCGATGCAACCCCGGCGCAGTCGCTCGTCGCGGAGCTTGAAAAAAACGGCTCGAAAGTGACTGCCATCGCGGGCGACGTCTCGAAAGCGGCCGACGCAGAGAATCTCGTCGCATCGTGCGTCAAGGCATTCGGCGCGCTCGACATCCTGATTAACAACGCGGGCATCGAGCATCGTTATCCGTTTGTCGATACGCCGGATAACGTTTGGGATCTCGTCATCGCCGTTAATCTCACCGGCCCCTATCTTTGCAGCAAAGCGGCGGCAAAGCAGATGATCGCGCAAGGACGCGGCGGACGGATCATCAACATTTCATCGATTCATGAGGACGTTACGGCACCCACGAACTCGCCGTATTGTGCGGCGAAGGGCGGCGTGCGAATGTTGATGCGCACGATCGCAGTTGAATTGGCTCCGTACAAGATTACGGTCAACAACGTCGGTCCTGGAGCCGTTGACACCCCGATGGACGCATCGACTAAACGCAATCCGACGCTCGATGCAGAACTCTTGAGTGAGATCCCGCTGCGACGCTGGGGAGAGCCCGATGAAATCGCCGGTCTCGTGGCATTTCTTTGCACGGATGCCGCATCATACATCACCGGAACGACGGTCTTTATCGACGGCGGAATGATGCGGCAGGCCGGCTCACTCTAATGGCGCTTCCTACGTTTATTGAGACCGCTGCGGATGTTACGAGCGGCACGGTCATCGATCCACACTTTGCCTACATCCTCGACGATGAAGAAATGGCGCAAGGCAGCACGATCGGCGCGCCCCGCTGCTGCATCATTATCAAACCGACCGGCGCCATCCAGAAGATCTACTGTCCCGATGCCGGCTACGATTTCTTCGGCGCCGTTTCAGTGCATTATTGGGACCGGAGCAGTCGTATTCGGATGGGCCAGCGCAGCGGCGAGTTTCACATCCATCCGGAAAGGCAAGATCACCGTTTCTTGCTCGACAACGGCGTTGAAATACATGAGCAAGTCTTTCCCTACAACGACACATGGGAAGACCTCGCCGGCATTCCGCCGCCGGCGGTGTACTATCGCGTTGAGTTCAAAAACCCGACGCAGGCGCCCGTTTCATTTGACGCTTACGGTTTTGCCGAATTACGCGGCAACACGGCGCACGACATGCGGGCCGAGTTCGATTCGAAGCTCGGCGGTATCGTCGCTTGGAATGACACGAATCCATCGCAAGTACGGCTCTTTGCAACCGTCGACCCGTGCGACACGTGGGAAGTGAATTCCGATCGCGGCAAAGTCGTCGCCCGGCTCTCACCCGGCCGGCTTGCAAACAAGATCCTCGATGTCGGCGCCGATCCCGTCGGCGCGCTCCATGTCGGCGTGGACCTCAAACCGGGCGAAACACGGGCGGTCGATTTCCTTTGCGTAATGTCTGCCGAATCGCGCGATGACCTTGCCGCATCGCGCAAACGATGTCCGGATGGCGCTGAAGCGAAGCAGTGTACGAGCGAATACTATTGGCGGTATCTGCAGCGCTCGGTTCTGCGCACGCCTTCACACGACGTCAATCAAGGCGTGTTGTGGGCAAAAGCCAACATCTTGCGCGTTCAAACGTACGCGCCGACCGGCTGGTGTTTTTCGAATGACCCGACGCGCAGCAACAACAGCGTGGGCCGCGACACTGCTTGGATGTCGATGGGCGCCGATTACTTGAACCCGGAATTCGCGCACGAATCGCTGGATGCATATTTTCGCCTCCAAGAGCCCGATGGAAAGATCGTTGAGTACTACGACGTGCGCAACGACAAGTGGGAGGACTATGGGCTGAACGTCAACGACAACACGCCGCTGATGGTCATCGCCTTGTGGCACCACTTCGGCGCGACCGGCGATAAGGATTTTTTGCACAAGCGTTACCCGAACGCCGTGCGCGCAATGGACTACATGCTTACGCAGCGTAACGAGGACGGACTGATCTGGTGTACGGCGACCGGGACTGCGGATTGGGGCATCATCGGTTGGCGTAACGTCATTGAAAATTATCGCTTGAGCGGCGCATCGACGGAAGTTAATTCCGAATGTTATGCGGCCTTGCGTGCCCTCGCCGGAATGTCTGAGTGGCTGGGTGAAATCGAAAATGCAAAGCGCTACGGAGATGCGGCGAAGGCGCTGTACGATGCAATCAACACCAAGCTGGTCAACCCCGAAAACGATCTCTACTATTTAAACATCGACGTCGACGGCTCGAAGCGCACCGACGTTACGGCTGACCTTGTTTTTCCGGTCCTGTGCGGCGTTGCACCACCAGACCGCGCCGCAACAATCATCAGCGCGCTCAGTGAAGCGAGTTTTTGGACCGATGCCGGAATTCGGACGGTGCCGCGCGACGACCTTAATTACGGACCGATCAACGGGTACGGGTTGCTGGGCGGCGTCTGGGTCGCGGTTGCATTTTGGTTTGCATTTGCGGCGGCGAAACACGATCCGGCGTTTATGGCGCAAGCGCTCGCGAGCAGCTTCCGTCATTTCTCCAGCGATCCGCGGCGCAATAACACCGTCCCCGGTCAATTCTCCGAGTGGCTGCATGGCGAGATTCTGGTCAATCAAGGGATGATGCTCTCGCCGTGGGATGCGCCGCGCTATCTCTGGGCGGCGATTGAAGGCGCGGGCGGCTTGAACATGTCGCCGACGGAGACAAAGATCAAC
>JAFARW010000148.1 GCA_019245275.1 Vulcanimicrobiota bacterium | reverse complement strand
TAGAGTACAGGGGAAGCAGCGCGGAATTGCGCTGGATGACAACCCGGCTGCGGGCGCTCAAGAGACTCGTAATTGAATGCGGGTAGATGAAGAGCGACATCGCCGACCCGAAAGCGAGCGATGCGTAGGCAAAATAGAGGTTCGGTGGCAGCATCAAGGCTCCGGGCGGCTTATGCGTACGCAAGGCAGCGCCGGCAGCCGTAAAGATGTGCGCCCAGCCTCCCAACTTGGCCGGAATGTAAATGATCGCCGCAAGGATGGTGATGTACAGCAGCGTGTCCTTAACGAATGCGATCAGCGCCGGTGCCCGAAGGCCGCTCATGTACGTGTATGCAGCTAGGATCGCAAATGCGATGACCAACGCAATATTCTCTGCCGTTGCGGCTTGCGGCCCATAGCCGAGATACTGCGCGAAGACGACCTGCATTCCCAAAAGTTGCAAGGCTATGTAGGGCATCGCAGCGACGAAGCCGGTCAATGCAATCGCTATTTCAAGCGATCGGTCACCAAAACGATCGCGCACGAAATCTGCTATCGTCACATAGTTGCGGTTGCGCGCAACGGTCCAAAATCGCGTCATCACGACGAAGACAAATGGATAAGCAATCGTCGTGTACGGAACCGCAAAGAAACCGAGCGCGCCGACTCCAAACACGAGCGCCGGCACGGCGATGAACGTATAAGCGGTGTACAGATCACCGCCCAGCAGAAACCAGCTGACGATCGTGCCGAAACCTCGCCCGCCGAGCGCCCATTCGTCGAGTTTGGCGAGGTTTGCAGAGCCCCAGCGCGACGCGATGAAACCCAAGACCGTCACGATGACGATCAGAAGAGTGAAGATGATCGCACCGCTAGACATCGCGTCGATCTCCGGTGGCGACCAATACGATACCGACGACGACAGCCGCCAGTACGACCCAAAGTAGCTGGTACCAATAGAAGAATGGGAAGCCGGCGACGGCGGGATTGAGGCGCGCGTAAAACGGCGGGTAGAGCGTCGCCGCAAACGGCAGAATCAACAGCCAATACCAGAATCGCCGTTTCATAAGCGGCGTTTTTCTTCGTGCTTCCAGGCCGCGCCCCTTATCGTTCGATCGGCGACGCGCGTTGCAGCCACCAGGCCGTCAGCGAGAAGCGTCCGAGAACTTGCGCGATCGTCATGCCACTGATGCAAACGAACGCGCCAAGCATCTGATATGGGGCAATCGTTGCATGAAGCAACGGGACGCTCAAAAGGCCGGCGATAATCGGCACCAAGAATTGAAAGAGCGAGGTGCGCGCCGCGCCGATTCGAGTAATGCCGTAGCTCCAGACTGGATAGGTCAGCACGATTGGAAATACGACGGCGTATGCATAGATTGCCCAGTCAAGCGCCGATAACTGGCGCAGATCGGCGTGTAAGAGAGCAGGCAACATGCCGGGGACGATCATGCAAGCGCCAATCGTCATCGTGATTGCGAGCAGCGACAACGGCGAGTACCGATTCAGCAAGCGCGCGGATACGATCGTGTTGATCGCAAAGATCGCGGCTGATATCAGCGTCAGTGAATCGCCGAGCCGCACGGCGAAAGCGCCCGAAAAAGCCCCCTCGAAGATCGCAATGCCGAGCAGCGCCAGCACGGCGCCGAACCAGCGAATTGCGCGCACCCGTTCGTAGCGGAGAACTGCGACGATCGCAAGTGTAATGATCGGCGTGAGCGTGATAAGCAGCGACGATGCAAATGCGGTCGTGTTGTAAAGCCCCAAGATCCAAACGTATTGGTAGAGGCCGTAACCGCAAGCGCTGCAGACAATCAGCAACGGTAGATCCTTGCGGGCAAAACGCAATGACTCGCCGTTTGCAAGGGCCAATGCGATCGTCAACGGCGCCATCAAAATAAAGCGGAGCGCCGTAAACGCTAGCGGATTGATGTCGGTGATCGCATGCTTGACGGCGACGGTATTCAGGCCCCAGACTGACGCGACGTAGACGAGGCCGATATAGGCAAGCGCTGAGGGCGTGCGTCGCATCATGCCTTCACGAGGCGCAATCGCAACAGCGGTCGCTCAAACGCGTACGTTACAGCTGCCGCCACAACGATCGTGGCCGGAAACGCGACCAGCGAATACCACAACTGCCAATGTGTATCGGCGTGCGGATCCAGGCCGTGCCACGGCGGCAATCGATGCCACCAAAGCTCGCGTGCCACCACTTGGTGGTAGATGTACCAGTTGTACGAGATGATCGAGAAAAAGACGAGCACGGGATTGGCCAAGAAACGTTGCCATAACGGTGCCGCCAACAACGAACCGAGCCCGATCCCGGCACATGCCAGCGCCAGCCACGTCCGGTTGATGACTTGCCAATGAGCAAATCCGTCGGGCTGATAGCGAATTGCGAACAGCGCCTGCATCAAGGCGATCAAACCGGCGAACCCCAGAATCGCGACTCCGGTAGCAGCGTGCGACGCGAGAGACGGCAATGGACGGTTGCGAAATAGGATGTAAAGATAAGCCGTCAGCATGCCGCAGGCAAAGAAGTCGAAATACGCGGGCAACTGTTCGATCAGCTGAAGAAAATGCGGACTATTTGGAATCGCTGAACGGAAAACCAGCGCGATGCCGAGCATAGCGACGAACATCCGGTACGGCCAGCGCAAGAACGCGTAGCAAAGCAGCGGAAAGACGACATAGAACTGAACTTCGACCGCAAGCGTCCACAACACGCCGTTGATCGAACCATACGTATCCGAAAACCAGTTGTGAATGAAGAGCAGGTGCGTGACGATGTCTCGGACGACGCCGCCACTTTGCTCGGCGTGCTGGTAGCCGATCGCAAACATCAGCGCAATCGAGAGGGCGTAGGACGGCACGATCTTGATCGCCCGCCGATATGCGAAATGGCCCCACGTTGGAAACGGCTTGCCTTCCAACTTTGCGCGGACATACGGATAGAAAATGACGAAACCGCTGATAAAAAAGAAGATGTGAACGCCGATAAAACCGGTTTCGGGAATGAATTGCAGCCATCGCGCCGGGGCCGGGAGCCACGAGATCTGCCAGATGTGGAACCAAACGACCAGCAAGATCGCGATGCCGCGCAGACCATCAAGAACGCCGAGTCGATTGCCGGTCATGACGACGCGCCGTTCGCGAAGGATGACGCTGAGTCGTGCCTAATCGGGACGCACATGTCATATCCAGCAATTCCTGACCCCAAGACGTTCTGCAGCGGCGTAAATGAATTAGGGGATGGCGTACACGATTTTACGCAACACAATCCGACCCATGAGAAGTGGGACGGATTCCCCGACGTTAAAGCCGGCGGTTGGCGCAAGATTGAGGAAGTGTTAGAGCACCTTCTGAACTACGCGCGCAATCAGAAGTAAGGGTCTATCCTAAAGCGGCCTTCGTTAAGGCCTTGGGATCGGCTCGCTCACCCGCATTCCGCAAACGTTCGAATCCTTCAGCGCCGATTTCTTGCCTTATCGATGCGATGATATCTTGTCGTTTCGATTCAAAGTAAGGGGCGAGCGGTTGCCGCAAGAGCCTGCGGATCGCGTCAGCTGCCCCCATCAACTGCACGGCAGTGTCGGCCTGCTGTGCTCTTTGTTCGAGAATCGCTAAGTTATCCAAGGCGTCGGCATATTCGTGCCGTAGGCCGCTTTCCTCACAAATATGAATACACTCGGTGACATGCCGGCGAGCCGTTTGCAGATCCCCGATGTCGATTCTAACTTCCGCCAGGTTGTTTAGGACCCGGGCAACGCCTTCGATGTCGCCGAGAGTTCGCACGAGTTCGAGACTGCGCGTGTTGTAATCGAGCGCGTCTTGGATATTGCCGGCATGATGCGAAACCGTTCCCAGCGCCCCGAGAATGAACGCGGGAATTCGGTGTTCGCTCGTGTTCTCGATCAGCGCGAGGCTCTCGCGAATATGCTTGAGTGCGATCTGATGCTCCCCCCGTTGTTGCGCCAGCAGCCCGATGTTGCACAGAACGCGAGCTTGTGCAACGACATTGTCTTGCTTGCGGTAGAATTTGAGCGCTTCACGGTAGAGCGGCGCAGCTTGTCGCGGCCGTCCGGCATCCTGTACCGCGCGGCCTAAGTCGTTCAAAGAATCGGCGACGCCGGCTTCATCGCCGAGCTGCCGCCGCATTCGCAATGCAACGCGGCCATACTTGATCGCATCAGCGTAATCGCCTTGGAGATTGGCCAAACG
>JAFARW010000064.1 GCA_019245275.1 Vulcanimicrobiota bacterium | reverse complement strand
GTCGCGCCGGGTTATCTTGGACAAGGCTACGCGCTCTCGACCGAGTTCTTGACGCCGCTGGCGTGGAGCGCACTGATGTTTCTTTCGATGCGTCTCGTGACAACGCGCAATACCAAACTCTATCTGCTTATGGCCGGCGTCATCATCGTGGGTCTGTACGCGAAATACTCGATCGCAGCGCTTGCGGTCGCCTTGGCGGTCGCACTGATCTGCACGCGACAAGCCAAACTCGCACGTTCTTGGTACCTTCCGATCGGCGTCGCGCTGGTTGTGTTGCTCCTCTTACCGAATCTTGCTTGGCAGTACGCGCATCACTGGCCCATCCTAGAGGTCGTACACAACGACCAGCTCAACCGCCATGCGCTCGCGAACGGCATTGCGGTCGAGTCTCCCAACTTGGCGATCAACGCCCTGTACTTCGTGGTGATGCAAATCGTTTACCAGCATCCGCTGCTGTCGATCATTTGGATTTGGGGGCTCGTCGCGCTCATCCGCGCTCCAGAGAATGCGCCGTACCGCTATCTGCCGCTGACGTACGCGTTGCTCTTTGCCTTCATGGTGCTGACGGTCGCGCGCGGGTACTACCTCGAGGGTTTCTATCCGGCTCTCTTTGCCGCAGGAAGCACCGCGATCGAGCGCACTTTGGCAAATCGGGCGAGCTGGATCAGACCCGCCGTGATTGCTCTCGCGGCCGCATCCGCAGCATTCATGTTGCCGCTCGCGCTGCCGATCTTTCCGCTCCCGCTTTACATGAAGTACGAGGTTGCCATCGGCTTGAGCAGGCCGGCGCCGCCTGACGGGAAGCGCCATTTGATCGATCCGATGTACGCGGATCAGATCGGCTGGCAAGGGATTACGCAGGCCGTTGCGAGCGTTTACAACTCGTTGCCGCCAAACGTCCGAAGTCGAACGGCAATCTTTGCCGATCGATATGCCTATGCCGGCGCGATCGACTTCTACGGTCCCGCATACGGTTTGCCGCCGGTTATCAGCCCGAACAACTCCTACTACCTGTGGGGCACGCGCGGTTACGCGGGCGACCCGATGATCGCCGTGGGCGCAACGGATTACCATCTGCTGTTAACGTCGTTCGAGCGGGTGCGGCAAGTGGCCGTGTATCGAAACGATTTCCGCTGGATGCTCGAAGGGCCGCTGCCGATTTACCTCTGCACGCATCCGCACGCCCCGCTCGCGGTCATGTGGCCTCGCTTCAAATACTACGGCCTCTGAAGGATTCGGAGTCAGAAACCGGTCGACGGCGAACAGACTCCAGTTGATTACAAGCGCCAGCGCGGAGGTTTGATAAGCCAGTGGCTCTCCATCGTAAGAGGCAGCGCGCCGACGGCGCAACTGCGGACACATACGCGACCCATGCAATGCAGGTTTCCGTTCCACGCTTTCACATGCCCGCGCAAGGCCTGCGCCCGGATGTTGCCTTCCATCTCGTTAATGACGACTTGATGCTCGACGGTAACGCTCGCCAGAACTTGGCGACTTTCTGTCAGACGTGGTTCGACGATGAGATTCACAAGTTGATGGACCTGAGCATCGACAAAAACATGATCGATAAGGATGAGTATCCGGCGACGGCGGAGGTCGAAAGCCGATGCGTGCATATCCTCGCGGAACTTTGGAACTCGCCCGCCGGCGTTGATACGATCGGATGCTCGACGACGGGTTCGAGTGAAGCAGCGATGTTGGGCGGACTGGCGCTCAAATGGCGCTGGCGCGAGCGTCGTATGGCGGACGGGAAACCGGCCGATCGCCCAAATCTCATAACGGGACCGGTGCAGGTTTGCTGGCACAAGTTCGCGCGCTATTTTGACGTGGAGTTGCGCGAAGTACCGCTCGAGCGCGATCGGCTCGTGATGACGCCGGATGAAGTGCTCAAGCGCGTCGATGAAAACACAATCGGGGTCGTCCCGACGTTGGGCGTCACTTTCACGTGCCAGTACGAGCCGATTGCCGACATCGCAGCCGCGCTGGATCGGCTTCAGGCGGAACGCGGAATCGATGTTCCAATCCACGTTGATGCGGCGTCAGGCGGCTTCATCGCGCCTTTCGTCGCGCCGAATCTCCAGTGGGACTTCCGCCTGCCACGCGTCCACTCGATCAACGCGTCGGGACACAAATTTGGACTTGCGCCGCTCGGTGTCGGATGGATTATCTGGCGCGAGAAGCAAGATCTGCCCGAGGGTCTCGTTTTTAGAGTTAACTACCTCGGCGGCGACATGCCGACGTTTGCGTTGAACTTCTCAAGACCCGGCGGCCAAATCATCTGCCAATACTACTTAATGCTGCGGCTCGGCAAAGATGGCTACCGGTTGATCCACGAGAGCTGTTACGGAGTTGCGCAACACGTCGCGAAGCGTATTCCGAAACTCGGACCTTTTGAAGTTCTTTATGACGGCGACAGCAATAGCGGCATTCCTGCCGTCTCTTGGACGCTGCGCGAAGGTGCAAAGGCACACTACTCGCTCTTCGATCTCTCGGATCGTTTGCGATCGCGCGGCTGGCAGGTTGCCGCCTACAGCATGGTTCCGAATATTGAAGACATGGTTGTCATGCGCATTCTCATTCGTCACGGGTTCAGCCGCGATATGGCCGATGCGCTGCTCGATGACTTGCAACGCTCGCTCGAGTATTTCAAAACGCATCCCGTAACGCACAAGATGGGACCGGAAGACGGCCGCTCTTACAACCACGACGCCATCAAACCTCCGCCGATTCGCGCGAAGGTCACTGCGTGAATAGCAACCCTCAACCGCCGCGTACCGCTGAGCTCCTAAAGCGACGCACAAAAGCCATCCCGCGCGGGGTCGCAACCGCACATCCGCTCTTCATCGCTCGCGCGGAAGGCGCGCGCCTGTGGGACGTTGACGGTCGGGAATTCATCGACTTTGCCGGCGGTATCGGCACGATGAACCTCGGGCATCGCTACCCGCCGGTCGTCGATGCCGTTCGCAAGCAGCTCGATCAGTTCACGCATACGGCCTTTCAAGTCGCGATGTACGAGGGGTACGTCGCCGTAGCGGAACGGCTCAACACGCTCGTGCCCGGCGCCTTTGAAAAACAGACGATTCTCTTCTCAACCGGCTCGGAAGCGAATGAGAATGCCGTCAAGATCGCGCGCGCGGCAACCAATCGCAGCGCGATCGTCAGCTTCTCGAACGGATTCCACGGCCGAACGCTCCTCGCGTTGTCATTGACCGGTAAAGTCGCGCCTTACAAGCAAAACTTCGGACCATATGCGCCCGAGATCTATCAAGCGCCCTATCCGAATGAGCGTCGGGGCTACGACACCGGATCCGCGTTGCACGCCCTGAATGAACTCTTTGAGACGCGCGTCGGGCCGAAACAGATCGCAGCGTTCATCATCGAGCCTGTGCTCGGTGAAGGCGGCTTCGTGCCGGCGCCTTTCGAGTACTTACGCGAGTTGCGCCGTATCGCGGATCAGCACGGTAACTTGATCATCGTGGATGAGATTCAAACCGGCTTTGGCCGCACGGGCTCGCTCTTTGCGATCGAGCAAGCCGGCATCAGCCCCGATTTGTTGACGTTCGGCAAGAGCGTTGCCGGCGGTCTTCCGCTCGCCGGTGTTACAGGACGTGCATCCGTGATGGATTCCGTCGAGCCCGGTGCGCTGGGCGGCACCTACGGCGGCAATCCATTAGCTTGCGCGGCGGCACTTGCGACCCTCGACGCCTTCGAAAGCGGCGCCCTCTTGCGAAATGCGCGAGCGCTCGGCGAGAAGCTGCGCATTCACTTAGAAGCGATCGCGACGCGGCATCCGGAAGACGTTGAAGGCGTCTGGGGACTTGGACCGATGCTCGCGATCGGATTTCGCAACACGAAAGCCCACAACGGAAAAAGCGTTGCACAGCACGTTGCCGCGGCAGCGCTCGACTTTGGACTCGTTGCGCTCACCGCCGGACCCGGCGCGCATGCCATTCGCATTTTGGTGCCGCTGCTTGCGACCGATGAGGAAATGGATCGCGGCTTGGCTGCGCTGGAGCGCGCGTGCGAACGTGTGCTCACCGGCGAACGTCTAGAACAACGCGTTTAGCTCCGCGTACGGAATCCGGGAGTCGGTAAACGAAAACGTCCCGTGCTGTTTTACCTCGAGTGCAGCATTCCGTAGCTGCGCCATTGCGTAGGCCATCGGTGACGATCCTAAGCTAATGCGTTTAACGCCGATCCGCTGCAATTCGCTTACGGGCGGCGTTGCGGCAAAGGCCAAGATGTTCAGCGGTGCCGCGATAGAGCGTACCAACCGCTCGATGATTGCGGCGTCGGTAACGCCGGGAACGAAGATGCAATCTGCGCCTGCGCGGACGTATGCATCGGCCCGGGAAAGAACCTCCTCGATTTTTGCCTCAGTCACGCCTGGATTGGCGAGCAGGATGTCGGTGCGCGCGTTGATGACGACCGGAACGCCGGATTCGTCAGCTGCGCGTCGTGCCGTGGCGATCCGGCGCGATTGCACTTTCGTGTCGAGGAACGGATGGTCGGCATCATGGGCGCCATCCTCAATGTTGCATCCGACGCCGCCCGCATCGATCAACTCGCGGATCGTTTCGGCTACGCCGGATTCAGAGTGGTCGTACCCTGCCTCGAGATCGGCGGAAAGCGGAACCCGTATCGCCTTTGCAATCCGTCTGACCGCGGCAAGCATTTCGTCACGCGGGATGTTCTCCTGATCCGAGTAGCCTAAGCTGTTCGCGACACCGGCGCTCGACGTAGCGATCGCCGGAAAGCTAAGCGTCTCGACGATGCGCGCGCTTGCAACATCCCAGGCATTTACGAGAATCAGCGGTTCGCCGGCGTGATGAAGCTCGCGCAAACGGCGCGCTTTTTGCTCAGCAATTGCGAGGTCAGTCATTTGCAACTCGGGGCAAAATGATTTCTTTTCCGTTCAGATCGCTCTCGCAAAGTTCGATTACGACATCCGCAACTTCTTGAGCGTCAACGATGCGGCCGCCCGGATTCATTGCGGCGAGTTGCGCACGCGCTTCAGCGGTCTTCTTGCCGGTCTTCGCCGCCACGTTCTTGATCGCGCGTTGCAGCATCTCCGATTCGGTGTAGCCAGGACACACAGCATTGACGGTGACGCCTGAATCGGCCAACTCTGCGGCTAGAGCTCGCGTGAGGCCGAGCACACCGTGCTTCGATGCGCTGTACGCCGACACATAAGGAAGGCCGTAGAGTCCGGCCAGACTTGCAATGTTGACGATGCGCCCGCGTTTGGCGGCGATCAT
>JAFARW010000034.1 GCA_019245275.1 Vulcanimicrobiota bacterium | reverse complement strand
GCTCTTCATGGTCAGCGACCTCGTTTTGTTCAGCTCGTTCATTTTCGCGTATCTCTATCTGCGCAGCTCGGGACAAGGTTGGCCGCCGCCGGGAGTGTCGCGGCTCGACACGACATTTGCCGCGCTGAACTCCGTCGTGCTCTTTGGTTCGGGTGCAACGATGCACTTCGCGCTCGAGAACTGGAAGCACGGCAAGTTCATGAAGTACACCGGGTGGCTGATCGCGACGATCGTTCTCGGCATCTGGTTCTTGTGCGGGCAAGGCTGGGAGTACGCGCACATCCATGCCGGGTGGTCGAACAGTGGAATCTTCGGCGCTTCGTTCTTCACGCTGACCGGAATGCACGGCTTCCACGTTTTCTGCGGCGTCATTTTCTTGACGATCCTGTTGCTGCAATCAGTGAACGGAAAGTACACGCAGCAGAAATTCTTCGGGCTGACCGCCGGCACGATCTACTGGCACTTCGTTGACGTAATCTGGGTCGTGCTCTTCTCGATTTTCTACCTGCTCTAAGGGGAGGTGCGCCAGATGAACGTCGTCATGTTGGAGAGAGTCGTATCAGTAATCGGCGCGATCATCGTCGCCGGAACGGCGAGCGTTGCGTTGCGCAACGATTGGCGAACCCCGGGCCTCGAGAATCAGGTCTTCAAGGGAATGTTGGCATTGCTCGCGTTAGGCGCGGTGCTCGCATTCTTTGCGGCGATCGGCGTGCTGGGAAGGGCGCCGTAAATGTACGATATTACCGATCCGCGCGGCGTGCCGGTTTCTCGCGGCGTGCCGATGCTCGTGCGCATCTCGGCTGTAATTGGAATCCTAGCCATCTTTATCATCGGCGGTTTCACCGCGAAGGTGGCGGGCTACGGTCACCAATGGCCGGCGGCGCGCACTTTGCGTCTACCGCTGAAATAGCAAGTGATTAGCCGCGCCGCATTCTGCGCTGCTCTTGCAGCGTGCGGGCTTTCCTTTGTGCAAGGCATTGTGAGCGCCGCTCCCGGCGACGCGGTGTACGCGAGCCCGGGACAGCTCGTTTCAGCAAACGGGACTCGGTTGAACATGTACTGCATGGGAAGCGGCTCGCCGACGGTCGTCTTCGATTCAGGTTGGGAAGATTGGGCGCCGGCGTGGGCCGTCGTGCAACCGCGCGTGGCGCAATTCACGCGAGCTTGCGCCTATGACCGCGCGGGTGCGGGTTTCAGCGACCCCGGTCCGATGCCGCGCACAAGCGTACGGATCGCAGGCGAACTGCACAGCGCGCTTCACAACGCCGGCATTAGCGGACCGTATATTTTGGTCGGACATGCGTTCGGGGCCGACAACGTGCGCGCATTTGCCGACCTCTACATGCCGGAAGTTGCGGGACTCGTGCTCGTCGAGGGCGACGTCGACGATTTCGAACCAGCGGATATGCAGCAGGACGACCATCGCGGTAATGCGTCATACATCGCGCAGTTGCGTGCGTGCCGCGACGCAGTTGCGCGACGCAAGCCGTTACCGATGCTGCCGTCTCGACCAGGCCGGCCGCCTCGCACATGTGCGCAACAATTCTTTAGAGGCTTGCCTGAGGCGGCGTGGTCGCCGGCGTTAAACGCCAAGCTCCTGCAGATCGCGCAGACCAAAGTGGCGCTCTACGATGCTTACATCTCCGAAATGGAGCAAATGCCGTGGGATGAAACCTACCTGAAGCAGCATCGCAGATCGTTCGGCTCCCTTCCCATCATCGCGATTTCTACCGGAAACCATGGCGTGGGGTCGATCGCGACACCGCGCGCACCAACGCTGCAACATCTCAGGTATGAATACGAAGTGGCCCTCGCTCAGAGCCGCTGGGTCCAACTGTCGTCGAACGGTAGGCAGATTTTCGCAACCAATAGCTCAGAATATGTTACATTCGACGAGCCGGATGTCGTCGTTGACGCTATTCGATCTTTGCGCGACGCGGCGCCAGCCCGACGTTGAGTGCCGTGCCGTCGAGGGGCAAGACCCCCGTCGGACGTCCGTCGATCTTGTGGATGCCGCCGTACTGCGAGAACTCGGCAAGCGTTGGAATGGTCCGATTCGGCAACTGCTTTTGGCCGAAAGCTTCCCATTCGCAAGCCACGGATTCGTCCTCGAACAGAACGGCAACGTAACCGGTCGAGTCGATCTCCGAGAAGTCGTCCGGACCGCGATAGCGCACGTAGCCGTCGACGACGTAGATCGGCTTAAACGTTTGTAGGAAAGCTCGTATCGGTGCGACCATCAGCGCGATAGCATAAAGAGTGAAAGCCGCGGCCCCGATTGCAAAAACCGGCGCGATCACGATGATCGTAGAATCGTTGGAATTATGGTGGGCGCGCCAAATGATGCCCCAAGTTAGGAACGAAAAGACGATCGTGCCCAACAGCGGCTCGGCCGCAATCGAAAGTCTTCCCATCATTCCGCGCCAGACAACGTGCCGCTCTTCGGCCGTCCACGGCCGTTGGACGAGACTCGCGCGGGAATCGAAGCTGCGGAACTTCATCTTTCTATCTCTACTTGTTGCCACGGTGGCGGCTTCAACGCGCGCCGCGCTCGCTGCTGACCGGATGAGCGGCGTCGTTCTGGGCTTGGTCGCCGGCCGTGGAGAGGTCGTGATTCGGCATGAGCGCGTCGGCGGCATGCCCGAGACGACGACCGTCTTCTCGGTCGCGCCGCGCTCGGCAATGTCGATGCTGCGCATCGGTGATACCGTCAGCGCAGATGTTACGCGCTCGACGCAGCCCTGGACGCTTTCGCATATCCGGATAACGGCGCGTCAACCTGTCGCGGAGCAGCAAAAAGCAATCCTGCGCGTTCCGATCCTGCATGAAGGGGACCGGGTGCCGCAAACGCGCTTTGTCGATCAAGACGGCCATTCTTTTTCGTTTGCGCGCTTTTTGGGGCACAACGTCGTACTTGCGTTCATCTACACCCGATGCCGTGACGCGTGCCCGCTGATCTCCGCTAAATTCTCGCAAATGCAAACGGCGTTTGCGAACGGTGATACGCATCTGGTTGAGATCACGGTTGATCCCGAACACGATACCCCGCCGGTACTCGCCCACTACGCGAATCTCTTCAGCGCGCGACCGGCGCGCTGGACGCTCGGCACGGGTGATCCGGATCAAGTCTTTGATTTTGAGGGACGCTTCGCGGTGCAGCCATTTGCGGACGCGCCGGGCGACGTCATCCACGGCGAGCGCACCGCGATCATCGACCGCAGCGGAAAGATCAACTACATCATCGACGGTCCGAGCTGGTCGCCTGCGGAAATCATCGCGCAAGTCAACGCAATCGATCGCCGTGCCGACAATCCGATCGCACGCCTCGACCTTGCGCTCTCGCGCGCCGCGGTTGCGATCTGCGGCGATCGTGTCGCCGGATCGTCGGGACTCTTGGACCTCGCGGTTCTCTTGGTGATCGTCGCGGCATTCGGTTACGCGTTCTACCGCATCGGCCGCGCCATTCTATCGGCGCGCTAAGCGATCTTGCAGCGCGAGCGTTAGCAATGCCGCGAGCGCGCCGATGATTGCGAAGGCAGCGTAGGCGTCTCTGAAACCGGACAGCGGCGCGCCTGCGAATTTCACGAAGCCGCCGGTCAGCGAGCCACCGATGATCTGTCCGAAAATCAAAAACTGACTGAGTAATCCGAGCGCCGTTGCGCGGCGCTGTTCCGGCGCCTCCGCCGTAATCAAATAGCGCGTCGGCGCGCCAAGAAGTGCTCCGAAGCCGATGCCTGCGACAATGATCGCCGCGATTGAAGTCGCGAGCGAATAAAAGGCGAACGCGAAACCGACCAGACCGATTGCGGTGCATGTAGCGCCGGCGAGCAGAACGCTGCGCGCCCCGAAACGATCGAGCGCTCTTCCCGCGAGCGGGATCACGATCACGAAGACCAGCGCACCAAGCGCCGCGATAGCGCCGGCGGCGGCGAAGTTCATGTGCTGCGCTGCGACCAGCACGGTTGGCACGAAAAACAACGAGCCTTCCAGTACGCCGATCAAGAGCTCGATGCCGTACGTCAGCGCAAGATTGCGCGACGTGAAGAGTGCAATCGGCAACAGCGGCGCCGCGGTCTGCGCTTCCCAGAGCGCAAGCAGCACGAGCGCGAGCGCGCCGCCGATGACGCACGGCACGATGTTTTGCGTTAAACCGAAACTGAAACCCCACAGCGCGGCCAGCAACAACGCCAGGCCAACCCAATCGAGATTGTCACGAAGATGGGGCGCTAGCGTCGTGATGTATTTGCGGGCCAGTGCAATGACGAGCACCGCGAGGGGAAAGTTCGCCGCGAAGATCCAGCGCCAAGATACGAAGTGCGTGATTACGCCGCCCGCCAGCGGTCCGATGACAGCCGCCAATCCCCACGTCGCGGCGACTAGTCCTAATGCAGCACCGCGCCGTTGCGCCGGCACGGCGTCGCCGATGGCGGCCGTGGCGACGGGGAAAATTCCGCCGGCCCCGATGGCTTGAATTGCACGCGCGAGCAAGAAGATTGCAAACGATGGAGCTGCGACAGCGAGGACGCTGCCCAATGCGAAGATCGTGATGCAGGCGATATAGATGCCGCGCCGGCCGTA
>JAFARW010000142.1 GCA_019245275.1 Vulcanimicrobiota bacterium | reverse complement strand
CTTGTCCGCCGACTTGCTGCACCCAGGGCTGGTGAATCAGGATCTTGGCATAGGGCAGGGCAAAGCGCTTGCCTTTGGCGCCGCCCGTCAGAATGATCGACGCCATCGAGGCGGCCATCCCCGCGCAGATCGTCGCCACGTCCGGTTTGATGTAACGCATTGTATCGTAAATCGCTAGTCCGGCGGTTACACTGCCGCCCGGGCTGTTGATGTACATGTCGATGTCTTTGTCCGGATCCTCACGCTCGAGAAAGAGCAACTGCGCGATGACGAGGTTTGCCAGATGGTCGTCCATCGGACCGCCGACGAAGATGATGCGATCTTTGAGCAGCCGGGAGTAGATGTCAAATGCGCGTTCACCGCGCGCGCTCTGTTCGACGACCATCGGGACGAGGTGATCCATCTTAAGCTCCATCGGCTGTTGTTCGGATAGTGGCGTGTTCGATGAGCCACTCCATCGTCTTGCTCCGCACGATTCCCTCCATCAGTGAGGCAAGATTGCTTCCGATGGCCTGCCGGATGCGCTGGGGCGGCTGACCGTATTGCTCGCCGAGCGCGGCGATCTCGCGCTGAAGGTCCGCCGGCGTCGCGCTGATGTTCTCGGCCTTCGCGATCGCGGCCAGAAGTAGTGCGCCCTTCACGCGCCTCTCGGCCTCTTTTTGCAGGTCGGAACGCATTTGCGGTTCGGTCTTTGCGCTGCGCGCAAGATAATCGTCCCAGCCGATCCCGAGACGTTCCGCAAATGCGTGCGCATCCGAAAACAGGCTCTCCGTTTCACGTTCGACGAGGATCGGCGGCAGCGAGACCTCGTGGTCCGCGAGCAGCTTTTCCATCAAATTCTGTTCGAGCTGCTTGCGGATGCGGCTCTCGCCAATCGTCTCCAGGCGCCGTCGAACATCCGCTTTGAGCTCGTCGAGCGTCGCGTGCGTTGAGACGTTCTTCGCAAACTCATCATCGAGAGACGGCAGCTCCATCTCCTTCACTTCGCGAACGGCAATCTTAAACGTCGCTTCTTTGCCGGCAAGCTCTGCCGAGGCATATTCTTTCGGAAATGTCGCGTGCACGTCTCGCGTGTCGCCCGCGCGCATGCCGACGATGCCGACCGCAAAGCCCGGGAGAAACCGTTCCTCGGAAAGTTCGATCGTCTGCGCTTCTGCGCTCCCGCCTTCAAAGGGTTGACTGTCTACCGTTCCCTGGTAGTCGAGAACGACGAAGTCACCCAAGCGCGCCTCCCGATCAACGGGCACGAGCGTGCCGCGATCGCGCGCCAGCGCCTCGAGGCTCCGATCGACTTCCGCGTCGCTGACCTGCACCGGAGGCCGCTCGAGCGAGATACCGCTATAAGAATGAAGGTCGATTGCCGGGCGCACAGCGACCTGGACCTTGAGATGCAACGGCCGGTCGGCTTCCGGCGGTACGACCTCGACTTTCGGACGGTCGATCGGCGCCAACTCATGCTCGCGCACGGCTCGTGAGTAGGCCTCGGGCACAACGTCCTCAATTGCACGGCTGTGAATGACCTCGCCGCCGTATTGTTGCTCGAAGATCTTGCGCGGGATTTTGCCCGGGCGAAAGCCCGGCACTTTGGCGTTTCGCGACAGCTTGCGAAACGCTCGTTCTTCCGCAGCGCTCAACTCTTCGTCGGAGATTGGGATGTCAAGCTCAACCTCGGTGGCCGCCAGTTGAGTGAGCGTAGACTCAGGCATAACAGAGAGATCCAAAGCGGAAGACGAGATTCGAACTCGCGACCCTCGCCTTGGCAAGGCGATGCTCTACCACTGAGCTACTTCCGCGCAATCGTTCAGCCCGCGCCTCGGCAATGGGCAAGCAGAGACTCGAACTCTGATGGGTCACCCCACTGGAACCTAAATCCAGCGCGTCTGCCAGTTCCGCCACTTGCCCTCCGGTTAGACCAACTCATACGGCGCGCTTTTAGTGGCGGGCCTGCCCAAGTCGCGGATAATAGGACGGGCCGGGACGGATTCCTTGTCTATGGTGCGTATAGAGCGCTGCTATGAGTGAGTCGGGCGACTCTCAATGGATGATCGTCGGGCGAACGCTTCAGGGAGATCCGCTCGAGATTGGGCCATACGAGAAGCGGTACGCGGAGCAGATGCTTGCCGACATCCGGAACCGGGTCGCGAGCGGTGACGTTTCGCGCGTTGAATCGACCAAAGTTTCCTACGCTGACGTCGATCTGACCAGTCTGGGCATGGAGCCGTACTTCTCGAATTAGACCGCAACTTTTTGGATAGATTATCCGCTCCAAAGCCTCTAGATTAGAGGTATGGTCAAAATTGAAATGCAGCGGACTCTAGGGCGCACGACGCTCGATTTTCCCAACGAGCGCAACTCCTTGCGCGATCTACGAACGACGTTTGGCGGCTGGGGCCCGACGATCTGATGCCGGCCCTCGTGGAGGCGCGCCGCTGGCGTGCTGTTTTGGAACGCGATGCACGCTACGATGACGCGTTCGTTTACGCGGTCAGAACGACGAACGTCTTTTGCAAGCCATCGTGCAGCTCGCGCCAGCCGCGCAAAGAAAACGTCCACTTCTTCCGGTCGGGTCAAGCGGCAATCGACGCAGGGTATCGAGAGTGCGCGAAGTGCCGGCCAATGAGCGGTCAGGAAGCCGAAAGGATCGTTCGTTCGGCGCTCGAGTTTCTCGAAAACCGTCTCGATGAACGCACGACGCTTACCGATCTCGCAAAGCACGTCGCTTTGAGCCCTTTCTACCTTCAGCGGCTCTTCAAGCGTCACGTCGGCGTTTCGCCCCGGATGTACGTCGCAACGCGACGCGCCGAGCGACTGAAAGCCAACTTGCGAAATGCTTCGAGTGTCGCGAGTGCGTCGCTCAATGCGGGTTACGCGGATGAGCGAGGGGCGTACGGTGATGCGTTCCGATCGCTCGGCATGACGCCAGGCCAGTACCGGCGCCGTGGCGACGGCAAGTCGATCGGCTACAAGGTCATCAAGACGCCGATTGGACAGGCGCTTATTGCCGCGACGCCGCGTGGCATCGCCGCCATCTACCTTGGCGACAATGTCCAACAACTGGAGGCTGATTTGCGGGCCGAGTACCCGGCGGCCAAGATTACGCGCTATTCATCGCGGGCCGCCGATATCAAAGCGCAACTGGATAGCGCCGAACGCACCGTTCGAGAGCAGCTCCGCGGTCACGAACGAATTCGAGTATCGTTCGACGTCGAAGGGACACCCTTTCAATCCAAAGTCTGGCGAGCGCTAACGCAGATCCCGTTTGGAGAAACGCGCACGTATCAAGAAGTGGCCCGGCTCATTGGCCGTTCCGGCAGCTCGCGAGCCGTCGCGCAAGCGTGCGCCTCGAATAAGATCGCGCTCGTCATTCCGTGCCATCGCGTCGTGCGGTCCGATGGAAACCTCGCGAATTATCGTTGGGGCGCGGATCGCAAGCGAGAGCTCTTAGCGCTCGAGAAGGCCGGCTAGACTACAAGCTTCGCTCAGAAATACGGCGCGCACGAAGTGGCCGGCTTGTGCGGATGATCGAGCGCTGCAAG